>JAAUUT010000132.1 GCA_012031035.1 Candidatus Altimarinota bacterium
GGAGACAAGGGAGACAAGGGGGACAAGGAAGACAAGGGAGACAAGGGAGACAAGGGAGACAAGGGAGACAAGGGAGACAAGGGGGACAAGGGAGAGACTTTTTTAATTCTCAATCGTCAAACAAAGAGCGGGCAGACCTATCTGCTCTTGTATATTTTAAGAAGGGTAAAAGATTTATGAAAATCTTCTTCTTTACCCTTTACCTTAAAAAATCCCTTCTCCCAATAAAAGCAAGAAGTCTAATGACTCTATCTGACTCGCCATCAGCAACGATTTCTCAAACAATCGCAAAACTGCGTCAACTCGTATCAATTGACGTACAAGACGCTTGGCATTTTTCGTCAGAAGACTTACCCCTCAACTCAATCGATTTCTGGGATTGGCGATCGGCACAGCTTAATGAAAAAAGATATATTACTTGGCTAAAAGGTTGTCAAGTTCAATGGCTGTCACAGCGATTTATTATTCCTCACGATTTACAAGGCTATCCCATAGAAGGACTGGCATTAAGATTAGTTTTAACTTGGTGGGCAGACAAAGCGGAAATTTTTGTTAATGGAAAGTTAGTACAAGAAGGCGATTTATTCGATTCTTCTGTACGCATTCTCCTAACTCCTCATGCGACTCCAGGAGAAGAATTTACGGTTGCTTTGCGATTAGTTAGTCCGGGACACGATATTGGGGCATTAATGCGATCGCAATTAATTTATGAAAGACTTGCAGATCGAATCGATCCCAATTTTGTAGCAGACGAATTAACTGTATTGCATCAATATTTAGAAGCCTTTGAACCAGAAAAAATCGATTTGCTAACAACAGCGATTCAACAAATTGATTGGAATATTCTTTCCGATGCTCCTCAATTCGATCGCTCTCTTTCAATACTACGTCAAACCCTGCAACCTCTCGCCACTAATCTCAAACAACGCTGCTTTCACGTACTCGGTCACGCACATTTAGATATGGCTTGGTTGTGGCCGCTTAGCGAAACCTGGGATGCCGCACAACGCACCTTTGCATCGGTTCTCAATTTACAAAAAGACTTTCCCCATCTCACATTTTGCCATACTAGCCCCGCTCTCTATGAATGGATAGAAAAACATCGTCCAGACCTATTTAAAGCCATTCAAGAGGCTGCTAGAG
This sequence comes from Candidatus Altimarinota bacterium, assembly GCA_012031035.1. GTDB lineage: Bacteria > Cyanobacteriota > Cyanobacteriia > Cyanobacteriales > Microcystaceae > Hydrococcus. The sequence continues at coordinate 1,144 of JAAUUT010000132.1, forward strand.
TTAAATCTTGGGAAGTTTTAGGGGGGATGTGGATAGAGCCAGAAGTCAACATTATTTCAGGAGAATCTTTGGTTCGCCAACTGTTATACGGTCAGCGCTACATTCAAGAAAAATTTGGCGAGATTACTAAGGTTGCATGGTTGCCAGATAGTTTTGGTTTCACTTGGCAGTTACCGCAAATTTTTAAACAAGGTGGGATTGAATATTTTGTAACCGGAAAGTTGCATTGGAACGATACGACGGAATTTCCTCACGGCGTTTTTGGTGGCAATCTCCCGATGGGACTGAGTTATTAACGCTAATGGCTCCCCCAAATAAAGTCGGAGTGATGGATACTAATCCGATTACAATGCTAGATTATGCGATCGCGTGGGAAAATCAAACCGGATTAAAAGACGCTTTTTGGCTTCCTGGCGTGGGCGACCACGGCGGCGGACCGACTCGCGATATGTTAGAAGTGCAAGAACGCTGGCAACAGTCGCCCTTCTTTCCCCAGATACAATTTACAACAGCCGTTGATTATTTGTTAAACATTAAAAATTCTGTAAGGGCAAATGGCCATTCGCCCTTACAAGGATTCAATAATTTAGAAGAAACAGAACAAAAAACCTTCCCTGTATGGAACGACGAACTATATCTAGAATTTCATCGCGGTTGCTATACGACTCACGCCGATCAAAAATTACACAATCGTCATAGCGAAGGATTGTTGTATCAAGCAGAATTGTGGGCATCTCTAACAACGATTCTGTTGGACAAAACTTATCCTAAAGCAGCATTAGAAAACGCTTGGAAAAAAGTATTATTCAATCAATTTCACGATGTTTTGCCAGGAACGTCAATTCCAGAAGTATTTACAGATGCCAATCGAGACTGGCAAGAAGCACAAAAAATCGGTCAAGATATATTAGATGAATCGTTAAGTGCGATCGCGTCTCATATAACTTTACCTCTATCTCCTCATCCAGATGCGATCGCGATCGTCATTTTTAATTCTCTCAATTGGGAACGTTCCGAAGTGGTTGCTTGTTCTGTTCCTGCGGGAAACTGGGAAGTCTACGATTTAGAGGGAAACAAACTTCCCTCGCAATTATCCACAGACGGTCAACTTCTGTTCCTAGCACAAAATATTCCTTCAGTTGGCTATCATCTTTTTTGGTTGTGTCCCTGTAGGGGTGAAAATCCCTTCGCCTCTACCGTACAAAAATCTACAAGTTTAGACCAAGGTTATATTTTAGAAAACGAGATTTTGAGAGTTGTTGTCAATCCAAAAACGGGTGATTTAGATAGTATTTTTGACAAAACCCATCAAAAAGAAATCCTCAAGGATGCAGGAAATAAACTACAAGCATTTGAAGACAAAGGTCAATACTGGGATGCTTGGAATATCAACCCTAACTATGCCCAACATCCTTTGCCGCCTGCTCAATTAAAGTCTATCCAATATCTCGAACATGGCCCTCTACAATGGCGAGTCAGAATTATTAGACAACTCAATCAATCAGAATTTTGTCAAGATTATGTTCTCCATGCTAATTCGCCTATCCTAAAAATTAAAACAACCGTAAACTGGCAAGAAACTTACGTTCTCGTCAAAGCTGCTTTTTCTTTAACCGTAGAAAATGACTTCGTTACTTACGAGATTCCTTGTGGGACGATTCAACGTCCTACTCGCCCGCAAACGCCGCCAGAAAAAGCTAAATGGGAAGTTTGTGCGCTTCAGTGGGCAGATTTGACCGATAATTCGGGGGAATATGGCGTTAGTCTTCTCAATGATTGTAAATATGGTTACGATAGTCAACCAAACCAGTTACGTCTAACTTTGCTTCGCAGTCCGCAATGGCCAGATTCTGGCGCAGATATAGGGACTCATCAATTTACTTATGCTATCTATCCTCACCGAGGAAGTTGGCAAGCAGCAAATACGATACGTTGCGGATATGAATTAAATATTCCTTTAATCGTATGGTTGGGAGAAATAAAGCAAGACAATAAAAAGTTATTGCCTGCTGCGAGTCGGTTAATGAATTTGGGTGCTGAAAATCTTATATTGATGGCATTTAAACAGTCCCAAGACGATGCGAATGCTTGGATTTTACGCTGTTATGAATGTCAGGGAGAGGTTGCTAAGCTAGCTTTGGATGGAATAAGATGGAAAACCGCAACTCCTGTTAACCTATTAGAACAACCTACAGAATCAATCTCTAGAATCGAGCCTTGGAAAATTGTTAGCTTTAAGTTAGAAAATCCTTAGATTAATTTAATTAGAGAAAATTCCTCTTTTAAAATGGGATGATAGGGAATCTTTTATCCTCTTCGTAACTTCTGTTGTATCAAATAAATGCGATCGCGATGACAGCACAAATTAGCGATACTTATCTACAAAAAACAACAGGATTAAAACATAACAGAACTAGCGATCTGCCCAAACTATTTGAAATTTTATCCCACTATTGCGATCGACCTAGACTATTTCAATCTTCTTTTGTTTATGACAACTTAAAACAAATGATCCCAATCAAAAGAAAACTGCTTGTAGCGACTAACTTTCTTAAAAAGTTGTATGTCTATTTGGGATTTCAACCCGCGTATAAATAAATATAAAACTGTTTGAAAATTGGTTTGTGATGAGGGCGAATTAATTAATGAGGCGGATAAAAGTGAGGATATGGAGCGTTTTCGTCAAAAAAATTCTCAATTATTGAAAGATTCCTTTTAAAATTTGCAGAAATTAGAGCTATGGAAAGAAGAACTTATACGCTTAGGTTGTAACAACTTAATTTAGCACATGATTATTCAAATTAATTCCAGCTTTAAAGAAGGCATTAAACGTTGCAAATTTTTTAACGATTTTGCTTGCCAGGGTATTTTATCAGAACCAATAATTGTCATTTGAATATTCTTTTTTTTGCGCACGTTAATCACAAACTTTGAGAGAAGATTAATCCCCGAACTATTCAAAAACTCTAAATTGCTGAGATTGAGAGTAATTGTTGTTGGTTCTTGCTCTACTACATCATTAAATAACTGTTCGATAGGAGCATATTCTTCTACTCCACAAAGGCGAAGAGAACCCTGTAAAAAAACAGTTTTAGTTGCTGTATCGTACCAGAGGCTATAAGTTTCTGCCTTAATTTCCATTGCATCAAATTTGTTAGCTTATATCTTTTTTTAAATGAGTTATACGACTAACTGTACCATAGTGGTCAGTGTTATCTGTTGTGGATTATCTTGACAGCTCTCGAACTTCCAACCCATTCTAGCTTGATAATCGTTTAGTATAGTCAACAATCCCAATCCAGAGCTACACTCATTTTTCTTCTCTGCATTTTTCTCCAATTGTTGAATATATAAATCCCCTAAATCCGATGTCATTAAATTCTCGATCCGTTTTTGAAATCCACTAACTTGTTTTGGATCGATATTATTTGAAATAATAAAGATAATTTTTTTGCTATATAAATAGAGTTGAATACTAATGAGAGATGAGAATTTTTCATAGTTAAATTTCATTGCATTTTCTAATAGTTCATTTGCAATATAGCTAACAGAACCCTTCATTTCCATTTGTCTTTGTCTAGTATCTGGCTCATTTTCGCAACTTGGAAAAAAAGTTGTTAAATAATCTGCCAAAAAATCTGCCGATAAACCATTATTTCGCCATCTTTGCTTCAAGGGAGCCGAACTAGTAGAAAATCCAATGATTAAATATTCTTGGCTAGAAGGTAAATTTTCAATAAAATCCCCAAAAGTTTGTATCATCATTATAAGTTTTAAATCATTAGTTTATGTATATAAAAACAACTGCCGCAATGAGATTTTTAATTATTTTTGCTTGAGAACAACTAGCGTAATATCGTCATACACTTTAGTGCGACCGATATGCTGACGTACATCCTCAATGATTTTGTGTCTAATTTCGATCGCTGACTTATAGTAGTTTTGTTTGATAACTTCACAAAGTCGCTCGATACTATATTGCTCTCCCGAACTATTTTCAGCTTCAGTCACGCCATCGGTATAAAGCACCACGACATCCCCTAACTTTAAATCAATTTGAGTTTGCGCGACGAAATCTACAATACTTTCTTCTAATCCAATAGGAAAGCCCAAATCTATAGTATCAATACGCTCAAGCTCTCCATTAGCTCGAACAACGATAAGTTCTTCGTGTTGACCGCTTAAATCTAATTTGCCATTATGATAATCGACCAAAGACAGCGTTAGATTTTTATTTGAACTCATTCGCTGTACGTTGTTATAAATTGTCCGATTGAGCGCTTCTAAAAACTTTTTAGGATCGGTTTCGTTGTTTTCCATCAACGTTCTTACAGCAGTTTGTACCATAATCATTAACACGCCGCTTTCCAAGCCGTGTCCGGTGACATCGCCAATGCCGATTTTAACTCTTCCATTCGTTTGTAATACGTCGTAGTAATCGCCTCCTACTTCGTCTGCTGGTTCCATATATCCAGCAATTTCTAACCCTTCAATTTGATTCAACTCGTTGTCTTTGGGCAACATCATCTGTTGCAATCGACGGGTGATTTCTAATTCGGTACTCAAGCGCAGATTTTCTGCTTGCAAGCGCTCGTTTAATACGGTAATCTCTTGATTAGCCTGGGCAAGTTGTGCCAAATATTCAACCTCGCGATCGCGCAAGCGTTTTTTCTCCAAACAAGCCTCGATTCTTGCTCGCAGCAGCACTGAATTAAAAGGTTTTGTCAAGTAATCTTCCGCTCCCATCTCAATACATTTAACGATGCTATCGATTTCGTCTAAGGCTGAAATCGCGATCGCGGGAAGATGTCGAAATTCATTATCTTTCAGCCATTGCAAGACTTCATAGCCGTTCATTTCGGGCATGAGAATATCGAGAAGTAGCAGGTCATAATCTCCTGTCTGAATCATTTGAATGGCTTCCCTACCATTTGCCGCAGTCGCAACAGTATGCCCTTGTCCCTTGATGTGTCGAGAAAGTAAATCGCGATTATTCTCGTTATCGTCTACAACTAAAATTTTGCCCCAAGAGTTTTTATGTTTAGTCTCGTTATTAGTTGTTAATTTAATCTCAGCAGGTTTAATCGCTAGAGAAACTTGTGATGGCGCTGTTTGTGAAGACAGATAATCTTTCGCTAAAGTATAGATATCGCTAACCGCAGCGCGTAAAGAGTAAGCTGCCTTATGGATTTTATCTAAGTCGATCGCAAATTCGTTGTTAACTAGTCCCAAAAGCTTTTCACAAGTTGCGATCGCCGTTTCAAGAGAAGGTTCTAAAGACAAAGGAAGCATTTCACTCAAAAGCATCAAATCGATATTATCAGCATTAAATTTACCCGCATCGAGATGCTGATTAACTAGAACGAGTAATTCGCCACCACAGTCATGAATCTGCTTTAAAAAAGCGATCGTTGCCGATTCGGCTTCAGTTTCTAAGTCCTCAAGTAGCATCTCGCTATAGCCAATAATGGCGTTAATCGGCGTGCGCAGTTCGTGACGCAGATGAGAAACTAGAGCAAGTTGGTTAGAATGATATATCTCCATCTTTTAAGCAACCTTAGCTAAAAGCACTTCAATCTTTTCTAATAAACGAGACAATTCAATTGGCTTGGTGTCGTACTCGTCGCATCCGGCTTCGAGCGCTTTTTCGCGATCGCCAGACATGGCGTGAGCAGTTAGCGCAATGACGGGAATCGCGTTAGTTTGGGGATTGGCTTTCAGTTGTCGGGTCGCTTCCCAACCGTCGAGGACGGGCAAACTCATGTCCATCAAAACGAGATCTGGCTTGTCTAAAACGGTCATCGTTACGCCTTGGGAACCATCGACAGCAATTAAGACTTGATATCCCTTGCGACTCAAGCGTCGCGAAAGCATATCTCGATTCATTTCGTTATCTTCGACTAAAAGAATTTTTTTCATAGCAATTATTGGTTAGCAGGAGTATTGATGGCTTGCGAGAGAAGATCGGAAACTTCTTTGAGTAAAGCTTGGCGATCGTAAGATCCCTTCTCAAAAATTTTATTAACGTGTAAGTGTAAGCATTGGCGTTCTTCTTCAGTTAATTCCTTAGCCGTGACTACGATCGCAGGAATCTTTAGCCACTTGGGATTTTGCCGCAATTGTTGCAGAAACTCAAAGCCATCCATTTCTGGCATCATCAAATCTGAAACGATCAATCCTGGCTGCATGGTTTGGAGTGCTTCGAGTGCTTCGCGTCCATTCCTAACCGAGGTAACGCGCCAGCCTTCTTTTTCCAGTTGGCGACCGATCATCTGATTCGTTATTTTATTGTCTTCTACCACCAACACTGACTTAGAAGACTGAGCGGAATGGTATTTTTGCAGGACAGCGCTTAAGCGATCGCGATCGATGGGTTTGAGCAGATAGTCAGAAGCACCCAAAGCATAACCCAAGTTTTTATCATCGATAATGCTCATTATAATCACGGGAATATTAGCGACTTCTGGATCGGCTTTGAGATTGGTTAATACCGTCCAGCCGTCCATTCCAGGCATCATCACGTCGAGAATAATGGCATCTGGACGAATTTCTTTAGCTAAAGAGAGTCCCAGCGTCCCGTTACTAGCAGTGATGACTTGAAAGCCTTCTTTAGTTAGATAGCGCTGTAAAAGCTCTTTAATCGTTTGGTCGTCGTCGATCGCCAAAACCGTGCTAGTTTTACCATCAGAGGATTCTGCGATCGCGATACTATCTACTTCAGTCTCATGAGATATTTCTGGAATTTTGGTTGGCAATTCAATGATAAAAGTCGAACCTTTACCCAACTCGCTAGTAACGTCAATATCGCCACCCATCATTTGACAGAATTTTTTGGTGATTGCCAGTCCCAACCCCGTCCCGCCATACTTGCGAGTCGTAGAAGCATCCGCTTGGGTAAATGCTTGAAAGAGTTTTTGTTGCTGTTGTTGGGTCATGCCAATTCCCGTATCGCTGACTTGGATGCGCATCCAACTACGATTCTCGCCAACGTATCGCCTCGCCTTGAGGGTAATGGTTCCTTGCTGAGTGAATTTACTGGCATTACTGAGCAAATTGAACAAACTTTGGCGAACTTTTGTTAAATCGGCATACATCTCGCCCAAATTGTCGGGACAGTCAACGACAAGAGTATTATTATTTTTGTTGGTTAAAGGGGCGATCGTCGTTATGACCTCTTGAATGAGCGTACCAATTTCAAAGTTTTCTTGATAAAGTTCCATCCGACCCGCTTCAATTTTAGACAGGTCGAGAATGTCGTTAATTAATGCCAATAAATGTTTTCCCGCACCATGAATCTTCTGTAAATCGGGAATGAATTCCTCCTGGTCTAACTCTTGGGCTTCTTCTTGCAGCATTTCGCTGTAGCCGATGATTGCATTGAGAGGAGTCCGCAATTCATGGCTCATATTTGCCAAAAATTCGCTTTTTGAACGGTTGGCATCATCGGCCATTTCTTTAGCTTCTTTTAATTGAGCCGTTCTTTCTTCAACCCGCAATTCTAGTTCTTCAAACGATTCTTTTAACTGTTCTGCCATCTGGTGAAACGAGTAGGACAAAACATCAAGTTCGTCTGCTTGGCGCAGATCTATCGATTGTTTGGGTTGCAGGTTAAGACTTCCATCTGCGTCTTGTTTGAGGCGGCATACTCTTTGAAGATCTCGTTCTCTCAACTTATGACACTCATCGAGAATCGGTTTAAGGCGATGATTCAGCCGTTGCACAAATAAAGAAACTACTAATGCTAATACAACTCCAGCCCCTAATGCGCCTCCTACAGTAATCAACAGAACTGGCCCCAACACGACGGATTGAGGAACCGCAGCCAACATCAACCAGTTCGTTCCCTCTACTCTCTGATAGGCCCAATAACTTCCTTCTAAAACAATAATTCCGACACGCTCCTCGTTAATTTGCTGCCAGACCTTGTTGAGATTGGGGATATCTTGATAAGTTGCTAAAGCCTTTGCTTTTTCTGGTTGGGGTGGATAAGCTAGTAAGTTACCTTCTTGACTGAGGATGGCAAAATAGCTGTTTCCCCAACTTTGAGGAGTTTTCAGGCGATCGCTCAAAGCCGTTATATTAATATCGAGTCCCGAAACGCCAAGTAGCTGTTTTTTGTCATCATAAATTGGAGCAGTAACCGTAGTAATGGTCATTCCAGACCATTGATACGGTTCTAACCAAATAGTTTTTCCCGCTTTGATGGGTAATTTGTAATAATCTTGTTCGAGGCAAATGGGATCGACTATACAGACATCGGCATAGCGGATGTTGTTATGAGGAGACGGCAAAGCTTGACCGATTTGGTCGGGGGTTTTTTGGTCGAGAAAAAAGTATGGCCAATAAGCCTTTTGTTCTGGCACTAACTTATAGGCAGCTTGACCGAAGTTAAGCGCCATCATCAAGTCAGACCGTTGTTTGAATAAATCAAAAACCATTTGTTTGTAAGTATCTGCATCCTCGACCTCCATCCGATGGAGAGTTTGTACTCCAGCTACTACACTCAGCATCGACTGTTTTGCTCTGGCAAGTTCTCCTTCAATCGACTTAACTTGCGTGCTAAGATTTCCTTGAATTTCACGTTTAGCCTGATATTCAAGAGCTTGATAGAAGAAAAAGGAGATGCCGCCCAATCCTATCAATGCACCGCCCAGTACGTTGATGAAGAGTCTAGATCCTATAGAAGATTTAATAACAAAGTTTTTCATAGTTTTAATAATTTCTTTTTTAATAGGCGATCGCATCAAATGTTAAAACACTAACGAAGTTTAATGGTTAGCTCGTACTACACTCGCTTTCGATAGTTCGGGAAGGGAAGTTAACAAACCGCTTTGAGCTAAGTAAACAAAAAAAGTTTCCAGTAACTCATCATCGACCGGAGGACAAATGAGGAAATTCTCATTTTCAAAATGAAACGCGCCTAAGAGTTTTTGTAACAAGTGGCGATTGGTGACACTTTTTGCAGGGGAACTAAAACATTGTCTGAGCCATCAGCAACTAGTTTGAGTAGCTGTTCGCACCAATATTGATAAGAAACCCGTTCCAAGGAGTATCCTTTGCGAATCATCCAACTCAGTAGTTCTTGCCACTCGATAGAGTTAGGGTTGACAATATGAAAGGCGCGATCGCAAGGCTTTTGTTGTTGGGATAGATTGGCAATGGCACGAGTGACAAAATTGACGGGCACAAGATTGAGCATTGCCTTTAAATCAGGAGCAATACCCATTTGTAGACACCCTTTGAGCATTAGAGCGATAAAGCTTTTAGTCGAGCCAATGCCTGTTTGAGAATGACCGATGATATTGCTGGGTCGATAGATAGAAACTGGCAATCCTCTGGAAGCGGCTGCCATGACTAGCCGTTCTGCTACATATTTACTTTGGGCATAACCGCTCCAAAGATAGCTGCTATCGCCGATCGCATCTTTCTCGGTAATGGTTCTAATAGTGCCGTCGGTTGTATTCGCAAAAACGTCTACGGTTGAGATAAAATGAACTGGCTTAATTCTAGTTTGGGTCGCCAAACGCAGCACTTCTTGAGTCCCTAAAACATTGGCAGCTTTTAGGGACGAGTAGGGATAAACAACGTTAACCCATGCGCCGCAATGGTAAATGACATCAATTTTCTCGGCGAGTCGAGCAAACTGCGCCGGATTAATTCCCAAGTAAGGCTGGGTTAAATCTCCCAAAACTAATACGATCCTAGAATCAAAGCTATCGTCCCATAAGGAATAACGTTTGAGGGCGCTTTGTATTCTCGCTCTAGCTTCTTCTAGCTTACTGGCACGAATCAGACAATAAATGTCTGCTCTAGTCTGTTGGAGCAACTCGTATAAAAAGAAAGCGCCTAAAAATCCCGTAGCACCCGTTAAGAAAATTTCAGGGATAGGTTGAGCTAGAGTAGGCTGGGGATAGATGCTAGAATCAAGCGCTGTCTCTGCTTCTAAATTTTGATGTAAACGCTCTGTCGGATCGGTATGGCGGAGAGCTTCAATGGTTTGTGCCATCTCTGCAATGGTTGGCCCCTCTAAAAAATTCTCTAAAGGGATCTCTAGGTTAAATGCCTCGCCGATGCGATAGACGAGTTGAATGGCAAGCAAGGAATTGCCCCCTAGCTCGCAAAAATCATCGTAGATGCTAATTTTTTCTAAACCCAGTAATTGGCCCCAAATCTGAGCGAGTTGGGTTTCAACAAAAGTACGCGGAGCAACGTAGGTTTCCTCACTGATACGAGTCCACTGAGGAATCGGCAGAGCGCGGCGATCTACTTTTCCACTAGGAGTCAGTAAAAATTGTTCGAGAACGACAAACGCTGAAGGAACCATGTAATCGGGGACTTGCGATCGCACGAACTGTCGCAAGTTTCTAGCGAGATCGCCTGCTACTTCTCCTGCCTGGGATACGGTGGTCAAAGGTGTAATATAGGCAACTAAGCACTTGTCTCCCAGAGGATTGTCTCTGGTCATGACCACTGCCTCTCGCACCTGTGGATGCTTCTCTAGCAATCTTTCTACTTCTCCAGGTTCGATACGAAAACCGCGAATTTTTACTTGCTGGTCTATCCTGCCCAAGTATTCAATATTGCCATCGGGCAGATAGCGGGCAAGATCGCCTGTTTTATACAATCGCTCTTCTGGGTTTTGAGCGAAGGGATTCTGAATAAATCTTTCTGCTGTCAAATCGGCACGGTGGAGATATTCTCTTGCCAGACAGATTCCGCCAATGTAGATTTCGCCGGAAACTCCTGCCAGAACGGGTTGCAAGCTGGAGTCTAGTAGATAAATTTGCGCGTTAGGAAGGGGTAGTCCAATCGGTGGGAGGGTAGTCCAAGTTTGAGGTTTGCCAGTGAGGGTATAAGCGGTGACGACGTGAGTTTCAGAAGGCCCGTAGTGATTGTGTAAAGTACAATTAGGCATCTGAGCGAACCAATTAACGAGCGATGGGGTGATGCGCAATTGTTCGCCAGCGGTAATAACTTCTTTCAAATTCTTGGGAAGAATGCCTTCTCTCTCAAAGGCTTCTGCTAGTTGTCGCAGGGCGACAAACGGTAGAAATAGCCTCTCAATAGCAGCTTTGTCAAGAAGTTGTAATAGCTTAATTGGATCGCGTCGCGTGGCATCTGAGATTAGCACTAAGATGCCACCACTGCTTAAAGTGGAGAAAATTTCTTGAAAAGAGACATCAAAACTTACTGGGGTAAATTGAAGGGTTCTAGAACCAACTGCGATAGATGATTGTTGGTTCTGCCAAGCTAGCAAGTTCACCAGCGAACTGTGGGGCATGGCAACCCCTTTAGGTCTTCCGGTCGAGCCAGAAGTATAGATGACATATGCCAGATTCTCAAGTGTAACGTCACTTGGAAGGTTATCGTTGCTGTATTGAGCGATCGCCTCTGCTTCATTATCTAAACAAAGCGATCGCGTTTCTAGTTCGGATAGTCTTTCGAGGAGATGGCTTTGAGTTAATAACGTTACTGCTTGTGCATCTTCGACCATCAAACGCAAGCGATCGAGGGGATAGGATATATCAAGTGGGAGATAAGCACCACCCGCTTTGAGGATTGCAACCAGCGCAATAATCAAATCGAGCGAACGTTCGAGATAAACGCCTACTAACACATCGGGTTTTACTCCCAACGCTCTCAAGTAACGTGCTAGTTGGTTAGCTTTTTCGTTGAGTTCTCGATAGGTTAATTGTTGCTCCTCAAAAATAACTGCTACGGCATCGGGTGTTTTTGAAACTTGCAATTCTACAAGTTCGTGGATAGAAAGATTTTCGCCGACTAATAAGGTTTTTAACATAGTATTTTTCAAGTATTAAGATTTATAAAATTATATAGATTAGCTTTTCATTTATGAGAGTTGAGTCAAGGTTAAATGCGATGGATCGAGGTTGTCACAAAAGACGACAAAACGATCGCGTCCCTGTTCTTTTGCTTGATAAAGCGCTTTGTCTGCCTGAGCAATCAAAAATTCAGGTTCGTTTTGCGAAGTTGGGATTAGACTCGCTACCCCCAAGCTTGCCGTTACATATTTCCCAAGTGATAAGTTATCTTGGACGATTTGCAGGTTGGCAAGTTGCGATTTGATTCGTTTTGCCACCTCAATTGCCCCGCCAGCATCGGTATTTGGTAAAATAACGGCAAATTCTTCTCCGCCATAGCGAACGGCAAGATCGCCCGCTCGCAAAAGCGAAGCTTGAATTGCTTTAGCAACTTGCTGCAAGCATCGATCTCCTGCCTGATGCCCGTAGCGATCGTTGTATTTTTTGAAATGATCGACATCGCAGAAAATTAAAGATAGGGGTTGTTGTTCCCTCATCATGCGCTGCCATTCTTGTTCTAGGGAGCGATCGAAGCGACGGCGATTTGCTACCCCGGTCAAGCTATCAATGCAACTAAGACTCTCAAGTTCTTGGTTAACTTTTTGCAGATTGGCTTCTACGAGTAGGCGATCGCTAATTTCCTTTTGCAACTCCAATTCCACCATATCCGAATGTTCTGTCGTTGTCTCCAGCAAAATTTCTAAATCATTCTTTTCTTGCTTTAACTCTTCTAATTCTTGTTGAAGTCTTTCGATATGAATCAAAAACTGTTCTCTGGTAATCCGTTCTTCAAGAGAACGCTGATGAGAATTTATTTCTTTTTGCTTATTACCATCTAAAAGTTCTGATTCAAGAAAAGTTTCAATAGCTTTTGGGGCTAGTGGTTTTGCGAAAAAGTATCCTTGACCGTAAGTACATTTTAAAACTTTTAGTTGAGCTAATTGACTAGCTGTTTCTATGCCTTCTGCAACCACCTCCATTTTTAGATTAAAAGCTAGTGCAACGATCGCTCTAATAATTCCTAAGTTTTGGCTGTTATCGCTCATTCTTTGTACGAAAGAGCGATCTATTTTCAAAGTATTAATAGGGAAATTATGTAAGTAACTTAACGACGAATAACCCGTACCAAAGTCATCCATAGATAACTGGATACCCAACTCTTTTAATTGTTCGATGGTGCTTAAAACAGAGCGGTTATTTTCTACTAAAATAGTTTCTGTAATTTCTAACTTTAAACAATGAGCATCGAGATTGGTTTTTTCTAATATATTTTTGACGTGTTCGATAAAATCGGCTTTTAAAAATTGCTTGCCCGACACGTTAACACTAATGATTGTTAAAGAAGAATTTGAGAATTGCGATTGCCAAATCTTCATCTGATGGCAAGCTTCCTTAAGTACCCAAGTGCCTATAAAATTTATTAAACCTGTTTCTTCTGCAATAGATATAAAGTCTGATGGGTATATCAATCCGCGCTCTGGATGTTGCCAGCGAAGAAGCGCTTCAAAACCAATAATTGTTCTATTTTCTAACAGAAAAATTGGCTGATAGTGCAAAGTAAATTCTTCTCGCTCGATCGCTCTTCGTAAATCATTTTCTAGTTTTAACGCTTCCATAGCACGAGCTTGCATCTCAGTATTAAATACTTGATAACAAGACTTACCTAGCTTTTTAGCATGACGCATTGCTAAATCGGCATCTCGTAAAATTTCATGGGATTGCTGGTAATCTGAATTACTCATTGCGATGCCAATACTAACATCAACAAAAATCTCATGTTCGTTCAAATTGAACGGCAAAATTAGTTCTTTATAAATGCGATCGGTTATATGAGTCGCACAGTTAATATTTTTAATATTGTCAAGAAAAATAGCAAATTCATCACCATCAAGACGTACCACTAAATCGCCATGACGCAAACAAGCTTCTAATCTACGAGAAAGTGAAATAAGAAGTTTATCCCCTATTTCATGTCCTAAGCTATCATTAATATTTTTAAAACGATCTAAGTCCAACAAAATTACCGCAAACAAAATTTCTCGTTTGCCCTGTATTTTTTTGAGATGACCTTCAATTTTTTGCAATAAAAACTTTCGATTATGACAGCCTGTTAATCGGTCGATTAAAAGATTGTTCGATCGCGCGGTTTCTGGTTGTTCGCTTTGACTGATATCGCGACAAATAATAGTGCTTCCTTTAAAGATATTTCTACGCTCTTGTAAAGAAGTAACAATTATATTTAGCCAAATACCATCGTTAGATTTTTTATGGTGTAAATATAACTTGAGTTCGCGATGGCCTTTTTCTTTAAGGAAATTTTTGATAAGAGAATGAGTAAGTTTTAATTCTCGATTGCGATCGGAATTATAAAACTTAAATTCTTGAAAAATACGCCTAATAAAATAGCAATTATTGCAATTGCCTAAAATAAAACTGACTGTAGAATTACAGAAGACAACCTTTTGAAATTCGTCTAGAATAATTATGGCATCTCCCAAGGTTTTAAAAACCGATTGAAGTCCTTTAATTGAATCGGAGCTTAAAGCAAGATTGCATTCCATATCTATAAGCGAGATAATACGAGAGCAATAATTAAGTTTTTAGTCAAACATTCATCTTTTTTTAAGATGTGCTCTCGTGAGTTTGTTTAGTTCTAATAATCTCAATTATGTCTTAGTTATTACGAGAAATCCTCAGTAATTGCCCTCAAAAAACTTTTGAAAATTCCAACAAGTTAGAAAAAATCCGTGAAAATACTCAAGTATTTTTAAAGATATCTGTATGGACAGCTAAATAATTGTAAAAAATTAATCCTATAGCGCGATCGCCTTGATGTTGCGTTAA
>JAAUUT010000133.1 GCA_012031035.1 Candidatus Altimarinota bacterium
ATCAATTTATACTATAATGATAATACCTAAAATATGTGTTTGTCAAGCGTGCTAAGCGGTTTATTAGCTGGTTGCAATTCATCCCGTCGGTAAAACCGAGGGACTTCTTGCAACATATAGTTAAATAACTATTTAAGATACGAATAACATTTCTATCTTAAATACAATACTCTTCAATAAGTAGTATTACTAAACTAGTGAAGACTCTGTGAAGCAAGAATCCCCCGATCGATCGGTGGGAGTGTCAATCAACCAGTCCCAAGTTTGTTCTAACTGTCTCAGAGATAAAACTCCATGCCGCCAGAGAATAATAGGCAATAAACCTCGCTGCTGACGACAGAGACGATGGGCCATCTCGATGGCTACAGGTGCAACCTTCAACTCATCAAGCAAAAATTGAATCAGTTCTGGATTATCTTCGCAGCATTCCATCGTTTTAAGCATTCACTAAAAAAATTAAAAACATCAACTCCAGTCGGGTTTAATGTTATTGCGGTGATTTAGATATCGGTCAATGGCCATCGCTGCAATACAACCATCTGAGGCGGCGACTACTGCTTGCTTAAAAGGCGTATTACGAATATCGCCAACCGCCCAAACACCAGAAATATTAGTCTGCATCATTTCATCGACCTTAACGCCACCATCGGGCTTCAGTTCGATTTGACCGCCCAAAAAATCTGTAATGGGTTGGGCCCCTTGTAAATAGATGAAAACGCCTTCTACTGGAGTGATTGAGATTGGCTCCTGACCTTTGGGAAGTATTTCGACTGTTGTGACACCGCTTTCCTGACCGAGGATCTTTAGCAGGCGAGTCTTGCTCCAGAGTTTGACCGACTGATGAGCTAGTAAGTTCTCGGCATGACCGTCGAGCGTTGCTGGGTCTTTAGGCGTAATCCAGTGGACTTTAGAAGCAAACTTGGTGAGAACGCTAGCTTCTTCAATAGCTTCTTCGCTGCTGCCGACTACAACCACTTCGCGATCGCGCATAAAAGCCCCATCGCAGGTAGCGCAGTAGCTAACTCCCCGACCTAAGTATTCGGACTCACCAGGAATTGAGGGAACCCGACCCATTGCGCCAGAAGCAAGCACGAGAGCGCGACACCTAAACGTCCCCTCTGGAGTATAAACTTTTTTCTGAGCCTCGCTGACATCGATCCCAAAAACCTGTGCCCGCTTGTAGTCAGCGCCAAATTCAATCGCTTGCTCGCGCATCACCTCAAGCAGTTCGTCTCCACCAACTTCGCCCCGCACGCCGGGATAGTTAGCAATCTTATGGGTAATCGCTAAGGCCCCAGCAGAAGCATTTTTGTCGAGGATGACCGTTTTTAAGTCTGAGCGTGCTGTATAGAGGGCACAAGTACAACCTGCTGGCCCGCCACCAATAATAACAACATCATAATCAAAATAATCCATAGTCTTACTTAAGTCTAAATTCTAGTTTCACTCAGACGAGTGCTAAAACTGTAAATTCTAAACTCGCCATTGTGGAAATTATTCGATCGCAAGGAATAGTAAGATTGATGTCGCAATACAAAATGTTACCTTTTTTAGTTTGCGAAGTGCGATCGAACATCTAAAAATCCTACTTTATGCGTGCAAGAAGATTATATCCACATTATTGATTTGAAGAAAACCGCTACCGCGCTTTACGACAGTAGCGATTAGAAGGCGAGGAAAAAATAAGCTAGGAGTTTTTATTTCCAAGCATTAAGGTCTTTCATTGCGATCGTTGTTAAACCTTATTAATAATTTTTGGTTACTTAAACAACAAAAAGATTGTTTAAATTATTGTTTGTTTAGTTTAGCAACATTTATATTGCTAAAGTCAAGTAGTAGCGATCGCAGTTTAGAGGTGATATTCAAGAAAAAATGCTTTTAATCGGATATTTACTGCTTTTTTGCTCTTCTAAGCTTAAAATTACTAACAATTGAAGCTGTCTTGAATTTTGTTACAAAATATTAAAAGGACTCTTCATTTTAAATTAGTCATAATGTCAGCATCTATAACACCCTCCCTCAGTGCCAATGCGACTCCTAAAACCTGGACTTGGAAAGGTTTTCCGATTTGCTATCAAAGTGCAGGAGAAACCGGCCCTGCGATAGTCTTCATTCATGGTTTTGGAGCTTCTTGGGGACACTGGCGCAAAAATATTCCCGTTTTGGCCCAAACTTGTCGTTGTTACGCGATCGATTTAATTGGTTTTGGGGGATCTGCAAAACCGACTCCTGGCATAGAAATTGACTACATATTTGAAACTTGGGGAGAGCAAGTTGCAGATTTTTGTCGGGAAGTTGTTGGAGGTTCGACCTTTTTAGTTGGAAATTCGATTGGTTGTATCGTTGCCATGCAAGCGGCGGTGGATAATCCAGACCTAATTTTGGGAGTAGCTTTACTTAATTTTACGCTACGCCAATTACACGAACGCAAACGAGGACAATTGTTCTGGTATGAAAGCATTGGGACATCTATCTTACAAGAACTGTTGGGCAATAAGTGGCTCGGTTCTTTATTCTTTAGCCAAGTCGCTCAACCCCAGACAGTCCGTAGGATTTTACGACAAGCATACTGCCGCCAAGAAGCTGTAACCGACGAACTCATCGATATGATTCTCAAACCCGCCAAGGAAAAAGGAGCGGCAGAGGTATTTATCGCATTTACTCGCTATTCCCAGGGCCCTTTACCAGAAGACTTATTACCGATTCTTTCCTGTCCTGCGCTTGTCATTTGGGGAGAAGATGACCCCTGGGAATCAATAGTATTGGGACGCAAGATAGCTGATTGCCCGACGGTAGAAGCTTTTATTCCTCTCAAAGGCGTGGGTCACTGTCCTCAAGATGAAGCCCCAGAGTTAGTAAATCCAATCTTGCAAAACTGGATTCTATCAAAAAATTGACGAAAAGACGGAGAGTAGAGAGCGTCCTTTGGAAGACAAGGAGGACAAGGGGGAGCGGGAGGAAAAATATACGAACAAATTACCCTTTCCCTTTTCCCCAGGCGAAGCTTTTCCCCAATCACTGATAACTGATGTACAGACGCGATATATCGCGTCTGTACCAATAACCGATTACTGAATAGGGTGAACCCAAAGATTTTGTTAATTTATGTAAGTTACTAGTATTTTGTAAAATTTGATACAGAATTTTATGTTATATATATTAGAGGAAGAAATTCAAAGCAATCTTACTTAAATCAGCAGTACGGAGAAAACAACATGAAATCTACTCAACAACAAGCTCGTACCTTAATGATGCGTCAAGCACAACTCGTCAAAAATCGTCAGCAATCGATGCTAGAACGCGCTGCATCCGAAATTGGTGTAGAGATAAACGATCGCAAATAATTAACAATTGCTTGGCAATCTGGAGGAAAAAGTTATGTCTACTCAACAACAAGCTCGCGCTTTAATGATGCGTCACCATCAAGCTATCAAAAACCGCCAGCAATCAATGCTAGAACGCGCTGCATCTGAAATTGGCGTGGATGTTGATAGCGACTACTGGACTAACATTCAAGGACAGGCTCAACCTACTTTTAGGAAGACTTACGATCGCAGTAGCGCATCATTGAGTTAAAACTAACAAATTACTTGTAAAACAAGCGGATTTTAAACGTGATTCAACGAAAAAAGGGCATTCTCTACCTTGAAGAATGCCTACTATTTTAGGTCATTTACTGACAATGCCCGACCATTGAACCTGTTTTTGTTTGGTACGACGATAGGAAAAGAAATATTCTGGTTGTTGGTAGGTGCAGTAAGGCGCGATCGCAATTTGTTCGGGACGAATCCCCAAACCGATTAACTGAAGATAGTTGACTCGTCGCACGTCCAAACGAACTCGTTCTGGATGGGGATCTTCACTAATGGGCGATTGAGACATACTCTGTAAGACAGCTAGAATCGCTTCTGGCGTGTCTGCTTGCTCTTTTGGGATGAAACTTGCTCCCACCTCGGCGGCGACTTGTTCTGAGACTTGATAGACTTCCCCTGCGATCGCTGGCCCCATAACAAGGCGAAGATTTTCTAAGATACTGCCATACTCGACAAAACGCGCGATCGCATTGGGAATGATGCGTTGTGCGGTTCCTCGCCATCCCGCATGAATGGCGGATACTCTCCCCGTTTGTACGTCGCCGATCAGTGCTGGGGTACAATCTGCACTAGCTACCCAAATCGCTTGTTGGGAGCTATTGCTTACTATTCCATCAGCAGGCGGAAATTTATCTTCGGATTCTTGTAATTGTTGTTCTCGAATTTCTACTTCGATTTCTTGGGGGGTTAATACCCGATTTCCATGAACCTGCTTAACTCGATATACTTTAGCATTGGGTTCTAAAACTTCAACTAAATTTTCTGGCACATTGGGATAAAACTGTTGGGTAAAAAAGCCATGCTGCCAATTTTGCAATAAACTACAAGTTAAATAGGGCAATCCATTCCAGCTTTGCCATTGCCAAGTCGATATCTGAGTTTCGGTTTCAAGCATCGTAGAAGATAGCACAATATTTAATCTCAAGTATGGCTCGATCTATACTAACTAATCCGAAACTGTAACTTGGGGATTTGATAAGCAAGATGCTCGTACTACGTTTGATATAAACTAGATTTGATATATGAGATAAAAAATTTATTCCCTGACGGTTTTTGAAACTAGAGATTCGATCGCGTTAACTAACTGCTCATTCGTCCAATTTCGATACAGATGAGACGCGATCGCGCATCCTCCCGCGCCTACTCCTTCTTTAACATACCCTCGTTCGTAAGCTTGTAACTGAGGATAAACAGACTCAGCAAAGCTAAGTTGCGTTGCCAATAAAGGAACTCCAGCAATGGCTTTTGCCAAACCTACTGTATCGCCTGTGGGATCTTCTGCTACCCAGCGCGTCGTTGCGACAACGATTCGATCGAGATTGGCAGATAGGTTGAAATGGTTAATAATGGCTTGTATGAGGGCATAAACGGCTAGCATTTGCGTTCCTCCCGCTAACATCACTCCGACTTGACGACTCGCTGCGATCGCCATTCCTGCGACGACAATTTGCATGGGATCTCCGACAGCAGCAACTAACGCTAATGGGTTAAGATTATCTCGAACGGGAAAGTAACCTGCTTTTTCTAATCCTTCGCGAACAACCGACCATTTTTGAGTATGGTTGCATTGAGGATGGCTGCTGTTGACTTTAGTTTTTGCCTCAATGCCTAATCCCGTCAGGATTGCTAAAGCTGTGGTAGTTCCGCCAACGACGCATTCGCCGAGAATGAGATAACTTCCCATCGCTTCTGTCGCTAATTTTTCCCCCCATTGCATCCCTCGCTCGAACAAGTGTTTTACAATGTCTAGCGATAAAGCTTGTCCAGAAGTGAGACAACGTGCAGCAACGCTACCTAGATCGATAAAAGGAACCGTTGGCGGGTGTGGCAAACCTGCATTAAATAAATAAATGGGAATATTTAAGGTTTCAACAACAGCGCGAGAAATGAACGTTGGAGATGCACCAACCGTTAGAGGCGGTAAAGGATATTGGGGGGAAAACTGAGAACCGTTAATTAAAAATTCTGCATCTGCGATCGCGGTATATTGGCGATCGGCTGGTGTTGCTCCCGCCGCAGAAATTCCCTCAATTAATCCCGTTGCTGTAAATCCTAAAATACAAGCAAATATTGGACGACATCCTTGATATTTTTGCAACCATTTTTGCCCTCTTTCTATTTCAGAATAAAGTTTAATCATCAAACTAATTTATTGAAGTCATTTGTCATACTTTGTCTTGTCATATTTTAATGGCTATAAACCCAATACCTACAGCAAAATCTAAATAATCGAGACTTTTTTAGGATTTTTTATAGATAAGGAAAAGTAAGATTGTATATCAATGTATATCGTTGTAGTTTATGGGCGATCGCAACTCAAGTTTTTATTGTTTTTTTTATGCAAAAATTTAAAAAGTATGAAGACAATTTGTAATCTTTCATTGCTTACAATCATGGCAGATAAAATAAAAAAAGGTGCGTTTGTTCGTGCGGTACGAGAAAAACTAGAAAATAGCTTAGAAGCTAAAGCAAGCGATGCCCGCTTTCCCTCCTACATTTTTGAAAGTAAGGGTGAAGTTGTCGATCTCAAAGAAGACTATGCTCTAGTCAAATTTTACGTGCCAACACCGAACGTTTGGTTTCGCACCGATCAACTAGAACTAGCCGAATAAGCGATCGCTTATTTTATTACAATTATGAGCGTCTTTCCCGATTCACCCATTACTTGCAAAGCCCCCTTGGTCACAGTTATTGGCGCTGGTAACGTAGGTAGAACCCTTACCCAGCGCATTGCCGAAAAAAATCTAGCTGACGTAGCACTAATCGATGTTGTTGAGGGATTGCCTCAAGGAATCGCCCTCGATTTAATCGAGGCCCAAGGCATCGAACTGCATGACAGTCAGATTATCGGAACGAATAATTATGCAGATACGGCGGGTTCGGAAATTGTGGTAATTACGGCTGGATTTCCTCGCAAACCAGGAATGAGTCGGGATGACCTCATTCAATGTAATGCTAAAATTGTTGCCGAAGTTACGAAGAAAGCTTTTGAATACTCTCCCAACGCAATCTTTGTTGTCATTACCAACCCCTTAGACGTAATGACTTACGTAGTTTGGAAAATGACCGGACTTCCTCCCCAACGAATTATGGGAATGGCAGGCGTGTTAGATTCCTCTCGCTTGCAAACGTTTATTGCGATGGAATTAGGCGTATGTACCGCCGATGTAAGTACCCTAGTGTTGGGCGGTCATGGAGATTTAATGTTGCCCTTACTCCGCTACTGTACGGTTAGGGGAGTTCCCATCACCGAACTGATGGATGAAGCAACCATCGAACGATTAGTAGAACGCACCCGTAACGGAGGTGCAGAAATCGTTAAATTGCTGCAAACAGGAGGCGCTTATTTTGCCCCCGCCTCGTCTGCTAGTTTGATGGTCGAATCCATCTTGCGCAACCAATCGCGTCTTCTTCCAGCAGCAGCTTATCTCAACGGCGAATATGGTTTGCACGATATTTTTCTCGGCGTTCCCTGTCGGCTAGGATGTCGCGGAGTCGAGCATATCTTAGAAGTAAAATTGACTGACGAAGAACGAAAAGCGTTGCACGTATCTGCAAAAGCAGTTCGCAGTAACGTTGATGTTGCTTTGGTAGGTTTATGACCAGTAGTAAAAGCTAACTTTTACATTTTTTCTTAAACTGGTAACTGTACGGGCAAATAACCAATTCGCCTTTACGAAACTGATAACTGCAAAAAAAAACTGACGATGTTTTTAATCGAATTACAACCCGCATTTACAGAACTAACTCAACAACCGATCGCGTTTCTCGGCGGTTTCGTTTCTGGTATCTTGAGACTAAACCTTGCTGACGATCCTCTCAAAAGTTGGTTGGAGAAACAAGGCGTAACAACCACTTCTTATACAAGTACCAATACTTCCTCTAGTAACGGTAGCGCCCCTCAATCGATTTCGATTGATTAAGGATCGACTGAATACCACATCCGGTAAGCAAAGCCCTACGAACCCTCACTTCCATCCAGGGGGTGAGGGCAAAGTGTCTTTAAGATAAATAATTCGATCGCTTTTTCTAATTGATGACACACCTTAATTAAATCGGAAAACGCTTCATCATCGCGATCGCTTCTTTAGCTTTACTCCTTAACTCTCCAGCAACGCCAGGAATCTGAGGAATTTGCCAAAGTAAATCGATAGTTCGTCTCAAAAGCCTAACCAAATCCCCTTCATCGAGACTGGTATTGTCGCAAAGTTCGCTCCAATCAGTCCCCAAAGCCCACTGTTCGATTAATCCCATCAACTGAGTATCCAACCACACGGGAATCGTAATATCGTATCTTGCTTGCGCTTGGTAGAGTTGCCGTCGAATTTCTCGCAGGCTGATTTCTTGTAACTCCGTTCGACGCAAGGCTTCTAATACTTCCGATGATGGGGCATAATTCGTCCAGGTATCGGGACGAAGCGGTTCGGTAATCAAGGCACTCGCTGCTGCTGCTAGTTGATGGGATTCTAGCTTGTCGAGTTCTCCCGACATCAAAGCCAAACCAAGCCACAGTTCGTTTTCGCCGCGAATGGCTGCGGCGGCTTCTCCTAACCTTGTTGGGGCGAGTCCGTCTAAGGCTCCAAATTCGCGTAAAATTTCGATTAAATTGAGGAAATCTTGCCAATAGTAAGATTTATGAGCTTGATGTTTTTGATATTTGACTTGGGTTTTATGCAGTTGTTCTCGTAACTCCAGGCGACGCTGATACAGTTTTAGTAAGCGCGGAGGATTTTTGTGCTGTTGTAGGGGATGGTTATCGAGAGTTTCGACAACGCGATCGATTCTTTCTTGCTGGGCGATAACTTCGGGGGGTGTTTCAGAAATAGAACCGAGTTCTGCAAGCCTATTGCTAATGCTAGCCGTTGTTTCGTCTCCTTTATGCCAAGGCCCACAGGAATGGTGGGAAGTTCCTTCTAAAAGCGTCTCCAACTCTGGGACGGTCAATTGTATCCCTTCCGCTACAACCCCAGAAAGGATATCTGCGATATCGGCTAGCGTAACAATATACCAGCGATTGTCTTCTCCCAAGCAAACGAGATCGGGTGCTTGTCCCGAACCTGGAATTTTTGTTACGAAGACGGAGGTTAGGGGCGAGGAAACTTTAACGTGTTTGCCTTTGAGGGCAAGCAAGCTCCCAGGAGTTAGTTCGGCAATGCGATCGGCAAATTGCTGCTTTTTATGAGTTTCTGCTTGTTGCTGGAGGATTTTTAAGAGTCTTTCTTCTTCTTTGAGACGTTCTTTGAGTTTGCCATAACTCACGAAGTCGCGATCGTCGAGTCCGGCGAGTTCGACATCGATTCTTGCCAGTTCGGTTGTTAAAGAGGCGATCGCTTTTTTCTCTGGGACTAGTTTTGAGAGGGCAAGATATTCGGCAAAGCTTCTCTCTAATAAGTCTTTTGCTTCTTCTAAGCTGTGTTTTTGCAGTAAATTCAACACCATTCCATAAGAAGGCGTAAAACAGCTTCTGAGGGGTTCTGCGCCTGCGGTTGCTAGATAAGCAGCTTCTTTTGCTCCTTCAAAGGGCGTTTGCACCGTCACCACGTAGCCAATTTCATCTTTGCCTCGCCGTCCTGCCCTTCCTGCAATCTGTAAAAATTCAGAGGGAGTTAACATACTGTGTCCGTCATCGGTACGCCTGCTGAGGGCAGAGATAACGGTGGTACGGGCAGGCATATTAATTCCTGCGGACAGGGTAGCCGTTGCAAAGACGATTTTTACCAATCCCATCTCGAATAGTTGTTCGACCAATTCTTTCCAAACGGGTAGAATTCCTGCGTGATGGACGGCGATGCCTCGCATTAGCGGTTCGAGTTGCTCGAAACGGATAAATTGGGTTTGTTGGGCTAAAAATTGCCAAACTAATGCTTGTTGGTCGGGATTTTCGATTAAAAAATCCAACAATTCTAAAGAGATCGCGGGGTCGTTAGTTATCTTAGTAGCATCGGGATTGTCTGCAAAAAACGCTAAAAACTTTTTGTGCAAAGCAGGGGTTTCCCGTTCTAAAAATCCTAACAGTTGTTCTTGTAGTTCGGGATTTTCTGACAAAAAGAATGCTAACAATTGTCTTGCGATCGCTTTAGCTTCTATTTCGTTGACTAATACTAAGTCATCGAGTTCTTCAGCCGCTTTATCGCATCCCCGACGGCTGAAAATGACATAAATTGCTGGTAATAAATCCCGTTCTACTAATTGTTCGATGACGCTGAGAATGCTAGGACAATCTTCTCTCCTGCGCCGCCGTTTTTCGCTTCTAACCGACTTGGGTTTGAGACGGGGGTTAATCGCGGTTTGTTTGGTATCGAGAAGGGGAAAAAGCTTTTCTTTGGTACTGAAGAAGAATCGCAAGGGAACGGGACGAAAGTCGGAGTTGATTAACTCGCAGTTGTAGACAATCTTTTTCCCATTTTCCTTGATGCGAGCGGCAAGGCGCACTCGCTCGATCCAGTCGGTTAACTCTTCTGGATTGCCGATGGTTGCGGAAAGGGCGACTAATTGAATGGTGGGAGGACAGTAGATAATCGATTCTTCCCAAACCGTTCCGCGTCCTCGATCGCTGATATAGTGACATTCATCTAAGACAACGCTCTCGACATCTTCAAGCGACGTTCCCACTTGTCCGATGGGAGTCTCATAGAGCATATTGCGAAAAATTTCTGTTGTCATGATTACAATAGAAGCATTGGGATGGTATACCACGTCTCCTGTAATCAAACCGACTCGCTCGGTTGCCTGGGGATTTTGCCAATTGCCAAATCGCTCTTGAAAATCTCGAAACTTCTGATTGGAGAGCGCTTTGAGTGGGGTAGTATAAAAAACTCGCTTGCCCCTTGCCAGAGCGCGGTAAATTGCATATTCTCCAATCAGGGTTTTACCCGAACCCGTGGGAGCGCAGACGACAACGGATTTTCCAGCATCGAGAGCCGCGATCGCTTTGTGTTGGAAGTCGTCGAGTTGAAACGGAAATAGTTCTTTAAGATTTAACTTAGAATCGGTTAGACGTTCTTTCACTAAAATTGGTTTGGTCGAACTCTTTAATTCGGAGTCAGCTTACAGAGCTTACCTATATTTTAACGGACAACCGGGTAGGCGTTTTTGTTCGACCTATTATCAACTATATTATATTCTTATACGGGGATGCTCGTTATTTCCCGCACCGATCTTAAATTCGCTCCCAATCGTCAGAAGTAGCCGCAGTAGCAACTATCCTCTCTTCCAAGTTTCTGGAGAGACGCATCCACATCTCTCCGTGTTCTTCACAAAAGAACTTCTCTAACCAAAAATCGCGTTTGCCTAAATAATACTTTTGACTTCCCAAGTTCCATAACCGTTGCTGACAAAAGGGACAACCAAATTTTTGAGTTGACTTACCTTGCTTTGTTTTAACTGCCATTTTGACCGATCGCGATCGGGGTAGTATGTGCAGATTGAGATAATAAAAAGTAGCGAATTTTGTCAGCGATCGCGGGTTGGTTGCGAATCGGTCGCATGCAGTATTCTTCAAGACAACCGAGAACTAAAGCATCTCGTAAGTCGCGATCGCGCGTACACTTGCCAATCCAGTCAATCTGTTTT
The DNA here is from genome assembly GCA_012031035.1 of Candidatus Altimarinota bacterium. GTDB lineage: Bacteria > Cyanobacteriota > Cyanobacteriia > Cyanobacteriales > Microcystaceae > Hydrococcus. The sequence goes on from JAAUUT010000133.1 coordinate 11,166, forward strand.
TTGACATAGAGATCGCTTTTTAACATATCCTCTATGGCAGCTTGAATGAGGTTAGCCAGCGTTTTCTTTCTCTGTTGGCTTGATGCTACCCAAACACGAATTTGCTGGTACAGCATCATCAGCGCGCCCAAACGAGCAACTAAATTATAGTATGCCCGATTGGGTTCGACTTCCAAGTAACGCTGCTGCAAAATACGATAGCGATAATCCATCATTTGTTCGGCGATCGCGAGTTGGCGAGAAGTCAATCTGTCAAACTGCTCTAAATCCTCTCCCAATAACCAACGAATAATGCTTTGGCGTTTTTCTAGGTTTTGAGCAGGATAATCTTTGAGCAGGCGAGAATGCCAGAACGACTCTAATGATTCTTTATTCAAATTATCTAGACAATACAAGTGGCTCACTTGCGTTCTCCTCTTCCTTTAGACTGATTTCTCCCATCTATTACTTACGTCAAGGTTAAGGATTTTATGCAAAGAGAGACAATCTTAATTTTTTTTACAAGGAGGTTGTTCTTTGGTGCAATATCTAATGAGTTTCGACCTCAATAAAAATCTAAAGATTCAAAGCTTTGGTCTTCTATTCCAATCCCTATTCACCAATAATTGCTCTACACAAGATTCGAGGTAGTATTGCAAGCGGATTTGATAAGCTTCGAGACTATTCGAGCGATCGCACTCAAAGATAGCAACGCTGAGATCGTTTAGTAACTCAAAAAAGTCCACTTGCTGTCGTTCGGATAGTGTCATTTGTGGGGGGAGTTGTCCAGCTAACTCTTCTAAAAAAGGGATAAAAAATTCCCCTCGAACGCCAAGACAAGCTAATTCCGGCACTATCGTTTGTCGATAGTACGTCAACACATCATTCATCAAAAACTGCCTGGCATTTTTGGTCATCTTCAGATTAAAGTCTAACCTTTCTACTCTGTTATTAGAGTTCCCAAAAATTTGTTCCAAAAGTAAAGTTTCAAGGCGATTGCTTTTCATCAATCATAAAATTTTAAAAAAGAGCTTTTTAAAACTTCCCTTTCTATACTCGCTTCATTAGCCAAAGTTTTATGCAAAACCTGAAAAGATTAATTTTTGTAATGCAATGCGTAATCATTAGCACTCTTAACCGAGTAAACAACGGAGGTTAATAATGCTTAAGGCGGCCAACACGAGATGGCAAAATCTCTATTTAGATCTGGTACTTCTAGCCCAAGTGCAAAAACCATGAAAGAGGTACTAGAAAAATTAGCGATCGCGGCACAACAATCTCTCCCACAAACCCAGGAGAGACAAAGCGCGATCGAGCAATTAGTCAATGAAATTCTACGATCTCGTCCAATTTGTCGTCCTTTGGGAGCGAAAGTATTATGTAAAGTTCAACAAGAGATTTACGAGCAAGTTCAACAACAACTCTTCTGTGAAGTCGAACGAGAAATCGATAAGTATAATCCAGAACGCTTGCGAGCGAGAGATTGGACGAATGCTCTACGCGATCGCATTTTTGAGCAAGTATTGGATGACAATCGACTCAAACAACTTGCTTTAGAAATTCAACAATTGCCGGCAGGAAGAGAATTGCGACAACATCTTTTAGGTGAATTAATTAAAGCAATTCGTTTATCTGGGAGATTATGTCGTCCCCATCGAACCAAATTTTCTCCAACCTTTTACGAACTGCTTTATGAAGAAGCAGTCAACGAAACATTAATTTATGTTTGCCAAAATATCGATAAATATGACCCCGAACGAGGCACCAGTAAAAATTTATCACTTGGGTAAATTTTCACCTAGATAAATTAGTTATAGACTGTCGTCGTAAATTTGGAAATGTTGAGACAAATATATCTTGTTCTCTAGCTGAGATAGAAAACGTAGAATTTACTCAAACTTCCTCTCCCTTAAGCGATTTAATTCGAGATTACATCGAAGAAGATGCGGAAAACCTTTTTAAGTTGGCACAAATTGAAAAACAACCCAAAGCTAATTTTCAAGCGATCGCTTTGGCAAGATTTGCTGGAAAAACTTGGGAAGAAATTTCAGAAGAATTGGGAGTGGTGGTGCCAACTCTCAGCAGTTTTTATCAACGTTGTTGCCGAAAGTTTACCGCGAAGTTTAAGGCAGATTTACAAAACTAATATTCTTTTTTACCAATTCGATTTGATATCGAGTTTCGAGTCTTGGACTCATCCTATTCCCCTAGCCTTCACCAATCAACAATCGAGCATGAGTGCTAACACCGATCCTTGTATTTTTCCCGTTCCTTTGGCATTAAGCGCGCATCTGCAAGCCAAAAAGTTCCGCTCTTATCAATCTAATCCTCATAAGGCAACCCAAGTTTATCTCAATACTTTGGCGGTATATGCCACCAATTATTATTTACAGTGCCTGGGGTTTAAGACCAATCTAGAAAAGAGCGATAGTTGGAATCCAACGCTGCAAACGCTGATGGATGTAGCCGATTTAGAAGTGGTCGATTGTGGCAAGTTGGAGTGTAGGGCATTGATGACTCAAACCAACTACCTTTGGGTCCCGGCGGAAGTCTGGAGCGATAGGATTGGTTGTGTGGCGGTGCAGTTTGACGAGTCGCTGCGCCAAGCAACGCTGCTAGGATTTACCGAAAAAGCAACAGAGTGCAAGTTAGAAATAACCCAATTGCGATCGCTCGAACTATTTCCAGGCTATCTCAACCGACTCAGACAACCCAACCAGGTTATCAAATTAGATCGGTGGTTAGAAAACATTTTCGAGGCGGGATGGAGTGCTGCCAACGACCTTTTTATCGCACCTAAACCCGCTTTTAATTTTAGAGGTGGCGATCGCATGGAAATACCCCCCCTCGAAAATTCTCTTCCTGTAGTAAAGCGTAGAAAATTACTAAATTTAGAGGCGATCGCAGAGAAAGTGGTGTTAATGGTGGGATTGATGCCAACCAACGAGCGAGAAAGAGAAGTTTGGGTAAAATTGTTTCCTGATGGGGATCGGACTCATCTGCCTCCCAATCTTCAGCTTATGGTTCTCGATGAGACAGGAGAGGCATTAATGCAAGCGACGGCTAGAAGTACCGAATCAATTTTACTCAAGTTTAGTGGCGAAGTCGGGGAATATTTCAGCCTCAAAATCGCCTTAGACAATCTTAGTTTAAGCGAAGCATTCATTATTTAAATTCTTTAAAACGATCGTGTCAGACAGCAAAAAATTAGTCGTACTAAAGCTAGATGGCGATATCGAGCAGCAAGGATTTCGAGTATCTTTAGAAATCGGACTAGAAGGCGAGCGCCCGCAAACTGAAATAATGGGATGGCTGCCTCCCAATCCAGAGTTAGTTGCTTGTTTAGAGCAATGGCAGAAACAATATCGCTCTTTAGGAATGCTAACGCGCATTAGACCGAAAGAAATTATTTATGAAGGCTCGCTCAGTCGATTTGAGAGTTGCCGTCAGATGGTGAATCGATTGCGCGATCGCTTGAATTTTTGGTTGGAATCCGAGTCTTTTCGTCCCCTAGATAAGCGTTTGCGCGAAGAATTAAGCCGCCACGAACCCATTCGCATTCTTATCCGCACCCAAGATCGCTCTCTCCACAAATTGCCTTGGTATTTGTGGGATTTTATCGAACATTATTCCCAAGCAGAAATTGCGCTTGGCGCGCCAGTCTTCGATCGCCCTGATACTATCCAAAAAAAAAACTAAGCAAGGGAAAGTTAGAATCTTAGCAATTCTCGGTCACAGCCAAGGAATAGATGTTGCAGCAGATCGACAAATATTAAATTCTCTACCCGATGCCGAAGTCATTTTTTTAGTCGAACCGCAACGCCAGCAACTCAGCGATCGCTCTGGGAACAACCTTGGGATATTCTTTTCTTTGCCGGACACAGCGAGACACAAGGGGAAAGCGGTCGGATTTATCTCAATCCCCAGGAAAGCTTAACCATAGAAGAACTCAAATATGCTTTATCGAGGGCGATCGCCAAAGGATTGTCCATTGCCATATTAAACTCCTGCGACGGTTTGGGATTGGCACGGCAACTCGAACAGCTTAATCTACCGCAAATTATCGTCATGCGAGAACCCGTTCCCGATCGCATCGCCCAAGAATTTTTGAAGTATTTTTTGGGAGCATTTTCTGGTGGCGAGTCTTTTTATGAGTCCGAGAGACAAGCAAGAGAACGATTGCAAGGGTGGGAACATCGTTTTCCCTGTGCTAGTTTGCTACCCACCATTTATCAAAATCCAGCCGCTATTCCTCCTAGTTGGCGATCGCTTCAAGGAGTGGGAGAGGGACAAGGAAGACAAGGGAGACAAGGAGGACAAGGGAGACAAGGAGGACAAGGAGGACAAGGGAGACAAGGAGGACAAGGAGGACAAGGGAGACAAGGA
>JAAUUT010000134.1 GCA_012031035.1 Candidatus Altimarinota bacterium
AGGATACTGTAGGTTGTGCTTCTCTTGCCAAATGTTTGAGGATCTGTAATTCTACATCCATTATGCTCTCCGTCTTGTAGAGATTTATTGTCTTGGTTTCTTCATTTTAATTCTCGGAGAGTGACAAAAGAGGGTTATGATGCCCCAAAAATGCCAGTCCCAACTATAAACGTCGATACAACTAATGGATATTTACCCAATCTCAATGAAATCGTATCATTTATGTCGATCGCCAAACTAGACCCAGGCACGTAATTTAGGTAAAAGATAGCGATCGCAGTTTTTTAAGTATCAACTGTTCGCGGTTATTTAACTTTCAATTTAATTCCTCGAATTGAATAATCTAACAACTCCATTGGATGCAGCAGAGAAATTTCTTTTCCTTGTAATTTCATGTGTTTTTTAATTTGCAGAGAACATCCAGGATTAGGAGATGTAATTAATTGGGCACCTGTATTGAGTAGATTATTAACTTTTTGCTGACCTAAGTCATTAGCGACTTCTGGTTGCAACATATTATAAACGCCTGCACTGCCACAACATAAAGCTGCATCTATTGGTTCTTTTAACTTTACGCCAGGTATCTGTTTTAATAACTGACGCGGTTGCAAACTAATTTTTTGACCGTGCAATAAATGACACGCATCTTGATAGACAATTGTCAAGTCTTCTTCGGTTAATCTTGATAACTTTGTCGTTAAACCTACTTCCGCTAAAAATTCTTGAACGTCTCTTACTTTGGCGACAAATTGTTGAGCTTTTTCTCGGTATTCTGGATCGTTTTCTAAGATGTGATGATACTCTTTTAACGTATGTCCGCAACCTGCCGCATTGATAATTATGTAATCGACATCAGTTCCTTCAAAACTGTCTATCATTTGTTTGGCCAACGCTTGCGCTTGCGCTTCTTGTCCTTGGTGTGCGGGTAAAGCAGCACAACATCCTTGGGTTTTGGGAATAACAACTTCGCAACCATTTGCACCTAAAACGCGCACTGTTGCTTCATTAACCGGGGAGAAAAAGAGACGCTGGACGCATCCTAAAACTAAACCTACGCGATAGCGTTTTTCGTCTTGTGCGGGGATAATATCTGGTAAATTATCTCGCAGAGATTTTAGGTTTACTTCGGGTAAAATAGATTCCATTGCGGCTAAACGAGGAAAGAATCGATTGAGTAAACCCGTTGCGCGAATTAATTTTTGGATGCCTAAATTTTGATACAACCAAAATAGAGGAAGTAAAATTCGCAGGCGATTGGGATAAGGAAAGAGATTAAAGATTAAAGTTCTAATTAATTTATCTTTTAAATTTCGGGGTTGATTGCGTTCGACTTGCGGACGAGTTGCCGCAATTAATTTATCGTATTGAACTCCAGAAGGACAAGTGCTGACACAGGCGAGACATCCCAGACAAGAATCAAAATGTTGAGTTGTTGTTTCATCTAATACTGCTTCGCCTTTATTAATAGCATTCATGAGATAAATTCTGCCTCTAGGAGAATCCATCTCTTTACCAATAACGCGATAACTCGGACAAGTTGATAAACAGAATCCACAATGAACGCAAGTATCAATTAATTGTTGTTCGGGGGGATTTTTTGCATCAAATCCTTTAATTTCTTGATCGATTAAGCTTTTTACGTCAAAGCTTTTTAATTCATCGGGAATGGAATCAACTGAATTGGTAGATGCTTTATCTGATGTCTGCATAATGTTTTGTAAAATGATTCATTAATTGGGTTTAAAATATTGAGTTTTTTGCAGAATTTGGGAGTTTTAGTCAAAAAAAAGGTCGAACGTTATGGATTTTTACGATTTAAGGGGTAACACACTTAAACTTTTTAATAACCAAAATTATTCTAAGACTCATAAACAATATGTTACCTGTTGCCTATTCTTAAAATATTAGTTAGTAATTTGAGGCGTTGATAGCTTAGAAATTAAATGCCACCAATAAAACATCCAGGACTAAAAATATTATTAGGATCGAATTTTTCTTTGAGTTGGCGCATTATATTTAAAGCATTTCCCGTATATCCCCAAGGATCGAGTTGTTGTTTGAGGGAAATAGGGGCTTCTAAAAGGGTTAGAAAGCCGCGATTTTCTTGAAAAAGCGATCGCATTTTTTGAATGCTATCTATATCTAGGTTAAGAAAATGAAGTTTCCCCAATCCACTACTAATATTAATCGTACCCAATCCCCGCTCTAAGGTTAAGCGATCGCATTGTTCTAAGACTTTCACTGCTGTATTTGGTATAACTCCTATTTTGCAAGTAACTGACTCATACGAGCAAGGAATTTGTATCGATTGTTGTAATCTTTGCCATAAATTTATCTCATCGCGATCGCAATATAAGCTAGTTTTTAATCCTAATTGTCGCGCGATCGATTCAACTTGTGCCAATTGTTCTTTAACACTTTCAGCGATACTTTGAAATCGAATCATTAATCCCATTCCTCGACCAATTTCTAAATAATTGACCGAAGCACAGGTAAGAATTTCCGCCGCAGTGGGCGTTAAACTGGACATGAGGATCGTTTGAGTCGCTTTGGCAATGGCATTCGCTTCTCCCATTAAAACAATCGTTTTTGAGGCTTCGGGTAACGGATACAATCGAAAGGTGACTTGAGAGATGATGCCTAATGTGCCATAAGAACCTGCAAACAGCTTCATCAAGTCGTATCCGGCAACGTTTTTAACGACTCTTCCCCCAGCTTTGGCAATTTGTCCGTCAGACCTCACAAAAGACAATCCCAGTACCATATCTCGAATCCCACCATAACGCTGTCGCCAGCTTCCTGAATCTGCTGTTGCTACGATTCCTCCGATAGTAGCTGAGTCTGGATAAGCGGGGTCGAGAGGCAGAAATTGATTGCTTTGTACTAGGATTTTTTGGAGATCGCACAACTTAACGCCTGCTTCTACTGTAACAGTGAGGTCGCCTACAGCGTGTTCGATGATGCGATCGCATTTTTGAGTGCTAACGACGAGTTGCGCGTCTTTTACCAGTCCTCCCCAGCTTAATTTACTACCGCTACCGCAGGGAAGAATAGATAAGCGATTCTCGCAAGCGTATTTAACAATGGTTGCAAGAGATTGTTGAGTGTAGGGAGAAATTAGGTAGTGAGGGGATGTTTTAGCAATAGCTTGTTCAAGCTTTTCTTTCCAACGAGATTCTACATTCTCCCAGGCAAGAACCTCTGAGTCTGAATTAACGAGCGTTTCCAGTTTCGGGGCGATCTCGTAAGTCATTTATTAAAATGAGTTAAATTGGCGTGCTTATTTCAGCGTACCGTAAGGATGAGAATTTTTTGAATGCGATCGCCCCAAACAAACTTCAAAATAACGATCGCTAAAGAGGGATAGCGTGCAACGATAGAATTTATTCTATGGTTCTAGAGTGCTGAAGCAAGCTGCGGCGATTAACAAAAATGGAGTTCCCGGAATTAAGGGAAGTAAAACTCCTATCACGCCGATGACTACACATACAGAACCTACAACTACTCTAGCTGCATTTCTAATTTGTTTGCCCATAATAAATGACCTAACAACTGGTTAAGATATTTGTCTTTTTATAGATGGGATAATTGCATCTTAAAATTGTGCTTACAGAATTTTTGCTTTCCTAACCCAGTAACCTTCCGGCGAGTACAGTCACTAGGGGGAGGGTCAAAAAAATTAGTTCCCTTTAGAATTTCCTCAAAATTAGTTTCTATCCTAATAGATATAGATCGTTATGGAGGATTAAATCGTGAACGAACCAGTAGATCGAGTCGATGAAACAGTCAACCAAGTTCCAACACCAATCGTTTCCGAACCTGAAGTTATCTCAGAAGAAAAAGTAAGCGTAGAAGAATTTAGAATTAATGGAGAATCCTTAGTTCCTACCATCAAAGAACTAATTCATCAAGGCAATATTCGTCGCATTACCATTAAAAACGAAGAAGGACAGGCATTAATAGAAATTCCTCTGAGTGTCGGCGTAGTAGGCGGAGTTATTGGAGCCGCTCTTTTCCCAGTTGTCGCTGCTGTTGGGGTAATCGGTGCAATGGTCGCTCATTTAACGATCGCGATCGAAAGAAAAGAATAAATCGATTAAAGCAAATAAGTTATGTACAGCCTTTTTAACTAATAACTGTCAGCACTTTGGCTTATAATCCATCTTACCGCAGGCACAAACGGTTAAAAAGGTTGATTACTGCAATCCATAAATATACTGACACAGCGTTGGAGATGAGTGAGACGATCCTTAAAAGATGAATAATAGACTCGCAGAGGCGGTAGCTGCAAGAGCTACTATGATAAATATAAAAAGTCCTTGAAACAAATTGATTTGTTGTTTGAGTTGTTCTTGTGCTTGTTTTAAAGAGTAAACTTCTCTGCTTAAAAGAAAATATTGTCGTTCAAATACATCAGTATCTTCTTTAATTTTTTGCTTGTTCGAGCTACTTCGATTTTGAAGTTCTTCTAAAAGCTTAGATTGTTTTTCTAACATCAATCTAATTTGCTCGATATCTGAAGAGTTAGTTTGAGATGTTACGAGTTTATAAAGATACTTTTCTAATAAGCCAGGGCCGAGTTGAAAATAATTTTTATGAACGGAATGAATCGCTTGAATTAGTTCTTCGGATGGGGTGGTTTTAAGCAGATAGCCTTTGGCTCCTACCTGTAACGCTTTATTTAGATAGGTATCTTCGTCATAACTACTCAAAATTAAAACTTTGGTTTCAAGAAATTTTTCGGTAATAATTTTAGTAGCTGTTAGTCCATCCATTACTGGCATTTCAATGTCCATTAAAACGACATCGGGTTTTAGAGATTGTGTTCGTTCGATTGCTATTTCGCCATTATTTGCAACATCAACTATTTCGATTCCAGATTTGCGGTCTAAATTATTTTTTAAAAGTTCTTGTACTATTTTTTGATCGTCAACGAGTAAAATTTTTATCATATTTTTTGGAATTTAAACTTTTTTTATAAAGTTATTAAGCCCTAATTTTCGTTAGGCGATCGCAAGATAATTACTGAAAATTAAATTAATGATTATAAATTTTCAATAATTAATTTTTCTGAGATAATTTACAATGGAGTTTTATACTTAAATAAAACCCCACCATTTAGTAATCTCATGGGAGCAATAAGATATCGTACCAAAAAGATTACTAATAGCTAAATATCTATACTATACCCAATCTTATAGGTTGTGTTAGATTCAGATTTTACTTTTCACTAATAGATTGAGCGCGATCGCGCACTAAGAAACAGAAGAATAATTATAGCTTTTCCGATTTCATTAAACTAGTAATCTGTTGCTAACGGCTAAATTGCTACTACATTCAAAGAATAATCATAAAAATTCCTAATAAGGCGATCGCTAAAGTCAAAAACAAAAAAATACAAAAAGTTTGTAAAAACGACAGTTGCTGAATAAGTTTTTCTTGTCGAAATTGTAGTAAATCTATTTGATTTTTTAAAACTGAATAGCTTTCCAATAAAATATCAGTTTGTTTGCCAGGTTCGCGAGTTTTATCGAGTTCGCGATCGGGTTCTATTACATCCTCTTTTTCTTGAATCTTTTCTAATAATTGATATTGCTTTTCAAGCATTTCTTTAAAATGCTCGACTTCTGTCAAATTAGATTGAGCTTCAGCAAACTTATATAAGTATTTCTCAAGCAATCCTGGGCCTAGTTGAAAATAGTTCTTGCAAGCTGAATAGATAGCATTGATGAGTTCAGTTGCAGCAGTAGTTTTGAGGAGATAGCCTTTTGCTCCCACCTGCAAAGCTTTATTAAGATAAGTATCATCTTCATAGATGGTGAGAATTAAAACCTTTGTTTCGATAAATCGTTCGGCAATAATTTTAGTAGCTGTCAAACCATCGATTTCTGGCATATCGATATCCATTAACACAATATCTGGTCGCAGAGCAGCTACTTGTTGAATCGCTATCTTACCATTGTTAGCCGTACCAACTATTTCTAATCCCGATTCTTTTTCTAGAGACGCTATTAAAAAATCCTGTACTGGTATTTGATCGTCAACTATCAGCACTTTAATCATCGAGGTTACTACTACGAAATCTAATTCTCACTTTTAAAGATATACGATCCGTAGTATTCCGCTTATATAGAATTATTAAATTTCGATTACATTCGCGATTTCAGCAAGTTTTCTATCATCGCTAGTTTTGTTTGCTTCAAAACTCGGCATTTAGAGGAGTGCGAGGGAAAGGAATTACATCTCGAATATTATCCATTCCTGTCATAAACTGCACGATTCTTTCAAATCCCAAACCAAATCCAGCATGGGGAACCGTTCCAAAACGACGCAAATCTAGATACCACCACAAATCTTTGTCGGGCATTCCTGATGCTTTAATGCGTCTTTCTAAGACATCGAGACGTTCTTCGCGTTGAGAACCCCCAATAATCTCGCCGATTTTTGGTGCTAGAACATCCATTGCAGCAACCGTTTTTCCATCGTCATTTAAGCGCATATAAAATGCTTTAATCGAAGCAGGATAATCCGTGACAATGACGGGTTTTTTAAATAACTCTTCAGCAAGATAGCGTTCGTGTTCCGATTGTAGATCGATTCCCCATTCGACAGGGTATTCAAAAACGCGATCGCACTTCTCTAATAACTTAATCGCTTCGGTATAGGTAATACAAGCAAATTCGTTATTAATAATATTATCCGCCGTTTCCAGGACGGTATTATTGATGCGCTGGTTGAAAAACTCCATATCTTCCGGGCATTTTTCGAGAACGTATTTGAAGATATATTTGAGGAAGGCTTCGGCTAACTCGCGATCGCCCGTCAAATCGCAGAATGCCATCTCCGGTTCTACCATCAAAATTCTGCCAAGTGACGGGAAGTATTAGAATTCTCGGCGCGGAATGTCGGCCCAAACGTATAAACATTTTGAAACGCCAGCGCCATGATTTCTGCTTCTAACTGTCCGCTAACGGTTAGATAAGCGCGTCGTCCGAAAAAGTCTTTGGAAAAATCGATGTCTTTACTTGGCGTTTGGGGGAGTTTGTCTAAATTTAAGTTTGTAACCGTAAATAATTCTCCCGCACCTTCGCAGTCGCTAGCAGTAATGATGGGGGTATGAACCCACAAAAATCCTCTCTCTTGAAAGAATTGATGAATCGCACTCGCACAAGCATTGCGAACTCGCATAACCGCACCGATAGTATTGGTACGCGATCGCAAATGTCCGATAGTACGTAAAAATTCAAAAGAGTGGCGTTTCTTTTGCAGGGGATAAGTTTCTGGGTCAGCTTCTCCGTAAACCTTTACAGAAGTAGCTTTTAACTCAATTCGCTGTCCTTTTGCCGGGGACGCAACCAATACGCCAGAAACTTCCACAGAAGCGCCCGTATTTAACTTTTTGAGAAATTCTTCATAATCGGGAACATCGGGATTGAGGACGACTTGTAAGTTTGCCATCGTCGAACCATCGTTGACTTCGATAAAAGCAAACTCTTTTAATTCTCGCTTTGTCCGCACCCAACCCTGAATCGTCACTGATTCGTCAGGTTGACCGTTTTTTAACACTTCCCCAATCCGTCTTGCCATATCTTATCGCGATCGCTAATCAGTTAATTGTCCGCATTTTCTCAGTTTAACCATTATCCAATATTAGCCGTTCGATCTAACCGATCGGGTTTTAATCGTTTTATCGGCGCTACCACCGAACCTGTTTTCAAGTCCGAGAGGAAAACAGTACAATCTCTGTTTTGTATAAATAAAACTTATGAGTAATTTAAGAAATATATTGTTGCAACTTTGTAAAATTTTCGTTACATTTATTTACAGGACGCTTTACAAAACGCAATCTATCGACTGAGGAATTGGATCATGAATAACGAAAACCGCAACGAATTCAAACCTGGTTTCACCGCAGGTGCAGAGAACTGGAATGGTCGCCTTGCTATGATCGGTTTTGCTGCTGCTCTAATTATCGAACTCGTCTCCGGTGAAGGCGTACTTCACTTCTGGGGTTTAATGTAATTTCCAACCGTTCAATCTCGTCAATCTCATAAAAATAACTGGGTTTCCTTACACTGAGGAAACCCAGTTTTTGTTTGTCTCAATAGAAGTTGAGAATTTCTAACGGATATATTCTTTAAGAATACTATTGCGATTGGGATGACGCAGTTTCCGCAACGCCTTAGCTTCAATTTGACGAATCCGTTCGCGAGTGACATTAAAGATTTGCCCAATTTCTTCTAACGTCTTCATTCTTCCGTCGTCCAACCCGTAACGCAACCTCAGTACGTCTCGTTCGCGGGGACTCAGAGTGTCGAGAACATTTTCTAAGTCTTCGCGCAACAAATTTTTAGAAACTTCATCTTCGGGGGTTTCGCCGTCCGCTTCGATAAAGTCGCCGAGTCGAGAATCTTCCTCTTTGCCGATGGGAGTCTCCAGCGAAATAGGCAGTTGCGCCGATTTTGCAATAAAGCGCAGCTTTTCGATGGTCATTTCCATTCTGGTTGCAATTTCTTCCTCAGTTGGCTTGCGACGCATTTCTTGAGAAAGAATTTTGGTGGTTTTCTTGATGCGGGAGATCGTTTCGTACAAGTGAACGGGGAGGCGAATAGTACGAGACTGATCGGCAATTGCCCGCGTAATTGCTTGGCGAATCCACCAAGTTGCATAGGTCGAGAACTTATAACCTTTCTCGTGATCGAACTTTTCGGCGGCTCTAATCAAACCAAGCGAACCTTCCTGAATTAAATCTTGGAAGGATAACCCGCGATTCATGTATTTTTTCGCGATCGAGACTACCAGACGCAGGTTAGACTGCACCATTTTGTCTTTCGCTCTCCTACCAAGGTAAAGGCGACGTTGAAAGGCAGGCAACTCCATTTCAACAGCATCGGCCCATTCTTTATCCTTTGGGAAGCGACCCAAACGTTTTCTTAGTTGCTCGAACAGACGTTCTAACTCAAGTAAATCGGCAATTTTACGCGCGAGTTCGATTTCTTCTTCGGCTCTAAGAAGTCGAATGCGACCGATTTCTTGTAGATAGACGCGAATAGAGTCTTCTGTATAAGGTTTCTTTTTGCCGGGTTCTTTTCGGCGAGTTGTTCCTCTGACTTTTCTGTCTTCGGGTTCAACAATCGCCTCATCTAAATCGTCTAGGCTGTCGCCATCAATGTCTTCATCAATAAATGGTTCCCAATCCATTTGAGGCTCAGTAATAGTTGCAAGTACGTTGTTGGCCTGCGTCATGCCGTTTCCCTCTTACTCCTTCTATTCAAAATGAGAAGATTTCCTTGGTTAATTTAACTTAGAATTTTAGTCGCTTAGGACAAATTTAGCTTTTTGGCTCGATACTACTTCCTGTTTCTTGTGGGAAAGCATTGGCTAAAAATTGCTATCTCGCAAGACTCCGCTCAAATAGCAGTTCTAAGCGTTCGAGAAAATTGTTAAAGCCCTTCCGATTGTAACTTCGATTACAACAAATTGGTTGAAGCTTTTGATTAAATTGCAAAAGATTAAAACCATTTTTGCGTGAGCTAAGATATTTTCCTCGAACGCAGCCATTGTTTTTGTTTTCCATACAAGACTTTCAGGAGTCTAATTGCGCTCTTACTATTGGTTTCTAGTATAGATCGCCTAACATTTTTGCCGAGTCGATCGCTACTTGAGGAAAAAAGTTTGGGAATTATTTTTCCTTTCGATCGCTAGACTCAGATGAATTTCTTAAGCTGAGGTTGGTTGACAGTTAGCCTCTCTATTTATATTAGCTCTTAGTTCGCCATCTCAATGCTTAAGAAGATAAGCTACTTTTTCTAGTCTCAAAATCTTCAGCTATTCTAATGAATTTCTCGCAAATGTGCTGCTAAAAACTCTTGAAAAATGCTCAAATCGCTTTAAAATCTAGAACAGTATTTTTGTACTATTTTAAGTCGAAAAAACTCATCCTATTTCATAGAGCAGAGCTAATTAGAGAAAAATCGAGCTTAAATCGATATTTTAGTTTAAAAGAAAGTTCTTTGTTCTATATTTTTATTTTTGTTCGATATTTACGATCGAAGATTTAAACAACTACAGCGAATACAAAAAACTAAATTTCTAGTTAAAAAAGGTTTAAAAAATTATAAATACTTATATTATTTAGCCTCGATCTTTTTGAAGTTGTAAAAATTAATGTAAATTAAATAGACGCTTATCGTTGGCTTTTTAAAAGCGCTAAAGATTGTTTTTGCTGCCAAAATTCGTCAATCGTTACGAAACAGTAACCTTTTTGCAACAAACGAGGAATTAATTGGGCAGCGATCGCGCTTACATCTCGTCCGCCACAGTAACCATCGTGTAAAACAATAATAGAACCGTTACAAACGTTCGCCATCACGCGAGAAATTGCGATCGCAACCCCAGGACTCACCCAGTCTTCTGGTACGACAGACCACATCACCGGACGATAATTGTCTTGGTGTAACATTTTCAAGATTTGGGGAGTAAATAATCCGTTAGGGGGTCGAATGTCTAGAAGTTCCTTGGGGTCGAGTTGGCAGGCATTGGAGATCGCAATTTGATTTTTTAGTAAACTTTGCCGAATCTCATCCAAACTTAAAAATGGGAAAGAATGATGGTAATATCCGTGCAGTGCAATCCAATGACCGCGATCGTAAATTTCTTTAGTTAGCGATGGATTTCTATCGACACAAACTCCCAAACAGAAAAAACTGGCTTTAATTTGATATTTATCTAAAACGTCCAAAAGCCGGGGAGTGTATTCGGGATGGGGGCCATCATCGAAAGTAAGCGCAACTGTCGGAACAGTTTCGTCCCCACTCCAGAGACAGCTAGGAAACGTTGGTTTGAGAATTTGATACAAAAAGGGATAGAGCGGGGCTAATTCTATTTGCATTTTTTTTCATTGCTTAAATACAAATCGACATTGGCGGCAAAATCTTCAGGAGCTTGAATTTTAATCTGCTTAAGCTTTGAAAGAATTCCAGGCTTTTTTTGAGCCTTAGTTTCTGCAAAACGCTTAACTAACTCATAAAGTTCGTCCAAATTGTCTTCTTCTAGTTCGTCGATTTCAGCCTCGATCGAATCTTTCAAAGTCATAGTTTGGTGAGGTTGGCTCAAGAACAGGTACAGTATATCTTTCCGTTTAACGCGATCGCTACGCCAGAGCATTAATTGATTCGGCGTTGCTGAAACTATAATGAACTATAACGGGCAGAGGAACTGTGCAGTACTTCTAATAGTTTGACCTGTAGGATACAGGAAAGCATGGACGCAATAACCGAACACTTAAGCGTAATACGCGCACTCTTTGACGCGGCCGAAAGCCGAGGTCTTCTTTTGTGGCTTGAGAGTGGCTGGGCTATAGACGCACGGCTTGGCAGAATCACTAGAGAACACGAGGACATTGATATCGCCTTTGCCAGGGACGAGGAGGCTATTTATCGCGAAATCCTTAAAACGCTTGGATTTGATAGACATGAAGAAATGGAGTACGGTTTTTGTCGTGGCGCGATCTCGTACTTATAGACTCGGAGCCTTGCTTCGCAATAAATGGCGAGTACACCTTCGAGACGTTCCCAAGCGGTTCCTGTCCCATCCAAAAAGAAGGGGTTATCGATGGGTATCGCTTGCGGTGCTTGAGTTGGGAGGCAATGTATTTTGAATTCTTGGGCTACATCAGTGACATTCCACAAAGGCAATGGCGAGATAAAGACTTTGAAAGCCTCCGACATATTGAAGCTCATCTGGATGAGGATAAGAAGCGAACTCTGAAAGAGTTGTATGCGAAGGCGATGTAATATCGTTTCTTTTTAATCTTGCTACAGATGAGAAGTAGGGTAGTAGGGTAGACAAGGTAGACAAGTGAGTGTGGGAAGAATATTTACTCCTGAAGGCCTGAACTACTGAACTACTAATTTTCATAATTTATCATTCATAATTCATAATTTATTTACCATTACCGAGCAAATGAGCTTGTAAGTCAGCCCAAGAAACCCCTTCTAGACTGGGTAAAACGACATCAGCCGCACCAACTCTTTCGCTTGGGCCTAATCCCACAGAGCGCATACCAGCAGCCTTAGCCGCTTCTACGCCCGATGCTGCGTCTTCTATGACTACACATTGAGAGGGTTCGAGTCCTAATTGCTTAGCCGCGTAGAGAAATAGATCGGGTGCGGGTTTAGATTGCTGTACGCTATAACCATCTGCGATCGCATCTATTTTATCGGCAATACCGAGATGCTCTATGACCGTTTTAGCATTTTTACTCGCCGAGCCGATCGCGATTTTAATTCCAGCCGAGCGCAATTCGTCTAATAATGCGATCGCTCCTGGCAATAAATCTTTTGGCAAAATTTCCCCGATAGAATCTACATAGTAACGATTTTTGCGATCCATCATTTCCTGAAGTTGTTCTTCTGTGTATTTGCGTTCTCCAATTATCCGCAGCAAAGATTCTCGTCGCGAAACGCCTCTTAATGCTTCATTTATCTCTCTATCAAAAGGAATTTCTTCTTCATCTGCCAGCCTTTGCCATCCACGGTAATGATACTCTGCCGTATCCGTCAGTACGCCATCTAGGTCGAAAATAATGCCCTTGATGAAAGTTCCTTCGGAAGACAAGGGGGACAAGGAGGACAAGGAGGACATGGAAAAATCTTTATTTTCTACTTCCGGTTTTAAATCGAATTCGTGCCAAGTCCTGCGCCAGTAAATCTTGAACTTCAATCGCTGCCAATGAGAGGGCAGTTGAGGCGTTGCTGTTGGCCCTTCTTGGGTGAGTTTCAATCCGCCGAATCCAAAGGTAACAGTTTGCCAAATGCCACCCGCCGAAGCACCGTGTATTCCATCGGCAGCATTGTCGCGAACATCTTCTAAATCTACCATTGCTGCTTGCAGAAAGCGTTCGTAAGCTTCATCGGATTGACCTAAATCCGATGCCAAATCGCGTGAATAGCTGGTCCTAGCGAAGAACCATAAGTAATATCGGTTCGTGGGACATAATAATCCCAATTTTTTTGCAAAATCTCTCGATTATAAGGAAATTCCTCTGATTGACGCATTAGATAAAGCAGCATTAACACGTCGGGTTGCTTGAGGACTTGCCGCTTACTCGCTCCCTCAATGCCTAAAATCGCTTGCATCGAGCGGTTACGAGGTTCGTAATGGGTTAAATCAATATCTTCAAGGTTAAAAAATCCTTCGTATTGTTCGATTAGATTTGTTGACGAATCGTAGGAAATCCAGAGGTTAGCCACCATATCTTGCCAGCGATCGCGTTGTTTGGGAGTTATTCCCAATTTTGCTTGCAATTCAGTCGCTTTTTCGGGATACTGACTGCACAGCCAATCATAGATGGCGACGGCTTTTTCTAAGTGCCACTGTACCATCCGATTCGTAAAAGCATTGTTATTAACGTGTTGTTCGTGATATTCGTCCGCGCCGATGACTTCGCGAATTTCGTAGCGTTGTTGTTTGGGGTTCCACTCGATGCGGCTAATCCAAAAGACACCAGCGTCTAGAATAATTTCAGCACCATAATCTCTCAACCATTCGTCATCGTTAGTTGCTTGCCAATAGTACCAGATAGCATAAGGAATGTCGGCGCTGATGTGGATCTCGCGATCGCGACACCAAATCCTGATATCTTCGGCATAGGGTTGATTGGGTAGCGCCCAACGGGGGGTAACTTCATCGCCTGTATCGGCGCTTTCCCAGGCAAACATAGCCCCTTTGTAGCCATAATGAGATGCCTTACGTCTGGCCCCATTTAGGGTATGGTAGCGATAGGTTAGTAGGTTACGGGCGAGTTTGGGTTGGGTATAAATAAAGAATGGCAGGATAAATATTTCCGTATCCCAAAAAACATGACCCCGATAACCAAATCCAGAAAGGGTTTTGGCAGGAATGCTAACGCGCTCATCGTCTCGCGGGGCACTAATTAATAGTTGAAATAAATTGTAGCGAACGGCAAATTGGGCTTTGGTATCGCCTTCAATCAGAATATCGCTTTGTTGCCAAGCTTCTTCCCATGCCTGTACGTGGGAAGATTGCAACTGGGAGTAAGAAGTTAGTTGAGTTAGTTTATCTTGTGATGCTCGAACAGGTTCTTCTACCTTACGAGTTGTAAATACAGTGACGATTTTATCTAGCGTAACTGTCTGTCCTGGGGAGACTCGCAATGTTGTTTCAATGGTTGGATATCCAGGAACGCTGGTTACTTGTAAATCTGCTTCCGTCCCCGATACGAGTAACTTGGAAGCCATACCGAGTTCGATGCGAGAACTGCGGGTGCGCATATGCAACCAGATAGCGCGATCTTTCTCTCCTTGGTCTATCCATTCCC
Source organism: Candidatus Altimarinota bacterium (assembly GCA_012031035.1). Lineage (GTDB taxonomy): Bacteria > Cyanobacteriota > Cyanobacteriia > Cyanobacteriales > Microcystaceae > Hydrococcus. The sequence continues at coordinate 14,342 of JAAUUT010000134.1, forward strand.
AATGATTATAGCCCTGGTTTTCGGGATAACCATGAAGACTCGCCGAGACTTTCACCAATCCGTCAAAATCGAGAGGGGTTACTTGGGCGCGTAGGGCAAGTACGTGTTCGTCTGCTAAGCTAGCAAAACGCTCGAAATAGATATCTAACGTTTTGCCACTAGGACTGCGCCAGCGAATTTTACGACTGAGAATTCCTTGTTTTAGGTCGAGTTTTCTTTCGTAGCTCAATATTTCGCCGCGATCGAGTCGAAAGCTCTCTCCGTCGATGCTAACACTTAGTAGCAACCAATCAGGGCAATTGACGAGTTCGGTATAAACGACGGGAACATCATCATAAACGCCGTGAATCAATGTCGCACTCCAAGCACGAGGATATCCTTCCTCAAAACTCCCTCGCGTTCCCAAATAGCCGTTACCTATGGTAAAGACGGTTTCTTTGTGGTGGAGTTGTGCGTGGTCAAATTCAGTCTCGATGAGATTCCAATCGGTATAAATTAAATGATACGGAGAGACACTAGCAGCCATCAGTCTTGATTAAGAATTGTGAGCAAGTGGGAAGCGTCCTTTGGAAGACAAGGAAGACAAGAGAGAATACTACTTTCCTTCAGTAAAGACACGAAATTCCGCGTCTCTACTGAACTCCTGAAAAGAGGCGATCTATTGCGTCTGTACTTCTCTCCTAATTTTCATAATTCATCATTCATCATTCATCATTTATAGATTCGGCTCTGGGCTTATAAATTAGATGATATAAAGCTTCTAGGTAACGATATAAAGCTTCGCGGTTGTCTTGGGAAATGTAACTCCAGAAGTTGTAGATTTTAGAAAGCGAAAGCAGTTTTTTTGCGTGTTCTTGCCAGTTATAAGTATCTCGAACTCGCGCGATCGCGTGTTGGGATATTTCTTCCCATAATGGCGGATAAGATTCGCATTATCGATAAAATTGACGATTTTTTGAGCAGTTCCTTCTAAATCAGTTGGGTTAATGTGAAATCCACTTT
>JAAUUT010000135.1 GCA_012031035.1 Candidatus Altimarinota bacterium
TTGCGCCCATAGCCTAACAAGTACAAAATAAATCCAATAGTATTTTTTACAATATTAAAAAAACGAAAGAAAATTCCTAAAAGTAAGACAATAATGAAAAAAAAACTTAAATGGTTTAGATAAATTACTCTAAAACTCTCGCGATCGCGCTAGCTCATCCATATTATTTTATTAAAAAATTAATAAAAAAATAGATTTATCTACATCTTTGCCGCACCAACTCAGTCGCCAATTCGATCGCGGCTTTCATACTGCTAGCGTTAGCCACTCCTTTTTGTGCAATATCAAAAGCCGTACCGTGGTCGGGAGAAGTCCGCACAAATGGTAATCCAATAGTAGTATTAATTGCCCGATCGAATGCCATTAATTTAACTGGTATTAATCCCTGATCGTGATACAAGGCTAAATAAGCATCCGCAGCATTCTCGACGCGATCGCCATACCAAGCTTGACCGGGCGTTACCCACATGGTATCGGGAGGAATCGGCCCGATTAGCTGGATTTGGGGGCGTTTTCCTCGTTCTGCTTCCAACCAGGGAATTAACCAATCTCGTTCTTCGGTTCCTAATTGTCCTTGTTCGCCGCTATGAGGGTTCAAACCCGCGATCGCAATTTGAGGATTATCGATGCCAAAATCTTTACTCAGACAATCGATAAGTAAATCGAGTTTTAAGGTCATTAGTGCGGGATTTAGGGTAGTCGCAACGCGATTGAGGGGGATGTGCGTCGTTGCTAGCAGGGTACGCAACGTCCATTTCGTGTAAGGCGATCGCGCTACAAATAACATCCCAAATTTCTCGACTCCCGCACGATGCGCCAACACTTCTGTTTGTCCTGGAAAATCGTGTCCTGCTGCTTTCCAACAGGATTTCGCGATCGGTGCGGTAACGATTCCTTGAAATTCTCCTTGCTGAGTAAGGGCGATCGCCTCTTCTAAATATGCAAAACTTGCTTCTCCACTAGCTGCATTCCCAGTACCAATCGTAATTTTTGTGGCTGTTGCTTTTTCAATCGATACGTCGCGAATCGTAAGTTCGTCAGGATTGGCGAGGTCATTTTCTTCGATTGTAGGAAGTTTTCGCAATCGTTCGTAAGCTTCCTCTAAGCGAGCGAGTACCGATAACGGTTAATGTGCAATTTTCTTTAATCGATGAATCGGCAAGTGCTTTGAGGATAACTTCCGGCCCGATTCCTGCGGGATCGCCCATCGCGATCGCCAAACGAAGCTGTTTTGAAGAATTTGTAATTGGTTGAGATACCATTTTTTCTCGTCAGTTCAATTCTATTGGTAGGAAGAAAGAGGAGCGATGCTCTACAATACCTATAATGACTAAAAATTAGCGACAAATTCGCTTGGCTCAACCGTAGTCGAGCGTCTTTTAAGCAATTTAATCTAAAAAAATAGCAATTTTTCTTGGAAACAAAGGAGAAATAGACGTGACTGCTGAAAGTATGCTTTTTAACGGAGCAATCCTAGCAATTGTATTAACGCTTGTAGGTTTATCTTGGGGATTTCTCCTACTTAAAATTCAAGGTGGAGAACCAGAATAATTACTTATATTTGAAGCTTGAAGAATGAGTTTGTCCAAACTTCAAGCTTCAATTTATCAAAAATAAATGTTTTAAAAAACTTTTAAAAATCAATTAATCAAATTCATTTAAAAATGTCTTCTGCTAATCCCTCAATAGAATTTTTTGTCGGTCTTTCTGAAGAATTGACAAATGTTAGTTTGCGTAAAGAAAAAGATACGGGTTTGCGTAGCGTTTTGATGACGTTTAAGTCTTTAAAAGCAATAGAAAGATTTCAAAGTTTTACCAAACAAACTTACGGAGATTTACGTTTAATCGATTCAGAAGGACAAATTAGTGTCGAGCCTTCCTCGCTAAAATTTATTTTTGGTGGCGATGAAGGAGACGAGTTATTGAAAGTTGAATGCGGTTTTGAAATCGATCGTGACGAACATTGGGATAGGTTTATGCGCTTTATGAACCGCTATGCTGAAACAAATGGTATGGGGTATCAAGATAAGTAAAAAAATTAGACTTAAAGACTAAAAACAATGAAAATTGCAATTACTGGCGCTAGTGGATTTGTTGGCAGTCGCTTGGTGGAAAAATTAAAAGCCCAAGGACATCAAATCTTAATATTTACTCGTAATTTAGAACGAGCTAAACGAATATTATCTAATGTAGAAATTGTTGTTTACAAACCTACTGAATCGGGAGATTGGCAACAAAAAATTGCTGGATGCGATGCAGTGGTAAACTTAGCAGGAGAACCGATCGCAGAACGTTGGACTCCAGAACACAAAAAAGCGATTCTTGAAAGTCGTCAACTGGGCACTCAAAAATTAGTCGAAGCGATCGCGATGGCTAATCCCAAACCCAGCGTACTCATCAATGCTTCAGCCATTGGCTATTACGGAACGAGCGAAACAGCAACCTTCGATGAAAATAGCGCTTCTGGAAGCGATTTTCTCGCTCAAGTATGCCAAGCTTGGGAAACAGAAGCCAAAAAAGTCAAAGAAGCAGGCGTTCGACTTGTTATTATACGGATTGGGATTGTTTTGGGCAATGGGGGAGCTTTAGCAAAAATGGTTCCTCCCTTTAAAATCTTTGCAGGAGGCCCACTAGGAAACGGTCGTCAGTGGTTTTCTTGGATTCATCGAGAAGACTTGGTGAATTTAATAATAGAAGCGATCGAACGTTCGGAAATAGAGGGAACCTATAACGCAACCGCCCCCAATCCCGTTCGCATGAGTCAGTTATGTCAAACTCTCGGAGAAGTTATTAATCGTCCTTCTTGGCTGCCCGTGCCCGATTTTGCGCTAGAACTTTTATTGGGAGAAAGTGCCAAAGTGGTTTTAGAAGGTCAACAAGTTCTCCCGAAAGCGACTCAAGCAATGGGATTTAAATATCAGTATCCAACCCTAAAACCCGCACTGACTGAAATTGTTGCTCAAATGTAGTTTTTACAAACGCATTAGCGTTACGGCGATTTTGCCAGAAAAACAGACATCGACATCAGTTCCAGGGGCGCGATCGCGTTTCGCATATTCTCCCTCATAGTAAAATAAATCTCCGTCAATGCGATATTTGACGGGTAAAGGTTGCGTACTCGCAGAACAAAAAACAATTTCTGGTTCGGGGGAATTGGGTTCTATATGAGGCAAATTAACATTCCAGAAACTTTCGGGAGGAAGAGGACGATTAAAGAGGATTTCTAACACTTTTGCCGTCCAAACCGAAGCAAGTTCCCAATCGATAACCAGGGGTCTTCTAATCCAATGAGAAACCGCAATTCCTGGGATACCATGAATCGCTGCTTCTCTCACCGCAGCAACCGTTCCCGAAATGTACGCATCAATGCCTAAATTGCCTCCTGCATTGATCCCCGACAGCACCCATTTCGTTTCTGGGGCGATATGAGTAATCGCTAGGCGAGTACAGTCAGCAGGGGTTCCATCGACTGCGTATTCGTTGGGCGCACGCTGTTGCAAATGAATCGGGCGCGTAGTCGTTACTTGATGTCCGCATCCCGATAAATGGTCTTTGGGAGCAACAATAATGCCTTGATTGTTTAAAGCTTTGTACAGCGCCCGAATGCCGGGAGCATCGATACCGTCGTCATTGGTTACGATCGATGTCATAGAAAAATTACAAAGGCGATCGCGCTAAATTATACAAGTAGACAATTATACCAGGCTGACTATAAAAATCTATCGGTTGACCGATGCTGTTTAGATAAGCGGAAATTTCGCTTTTTTCTTCCTCCTTTGCCCTGTAGAGAAGCCAGACGCGCTGTTTGCCTCGAAGCATATTGATTTCTTGTTTGTAGTGTTCCCATTCTTCCTGAGTTCTATCTTCATCATTTGGCAAGACGCGATCGCCAATAATGTAATCTCCTTCTTCATAGCCATATTTCTTGGCATAGTAAGTAAATGCACTCTTTCCGCTAGCATAAATGTAGAGTGTATCTCCTGGTTTCTGGTTAGATTCAACATATTCAAGAACGGGTCTAATCTCTTCTTTGAGTTGCGGACGCACGATTAATTGACTGGCACTAATTACAGGAGGAATTACTAAAAAAATTAGAACAAAAATTCCTAAAATCGTGACATATTTGTATCGCTCTCGGAATTGAGTTAGTAGAAATACAATGCCCTCAGCAATAATGAAAATAGCTAGCGGTGCGAGAAAAAGCAACAAGCGATCGCGGAAAGGATATTTGTGTAGATAGCTGGCAATTAATGTTATCAAGAAGGGAGCCGTTAGAAAAAGCAAAACTCTTTTGTTAGTTTTATAGTAAGCAAATAATCCACAAATAAAAGTCAATATAGCAACTCCATCGGTTAGACTACGAAAGCCTAACGGATGAGAAAAAAATCTACCAAAAGCATCCAATAACCAAATGACATCAAACAAGGAATCAGGATAGCTATCCCCCCAGGAATCATTGAGTATAGGATTTTGCATTGCACTACTTATTGATAGAAAATATAATAGAGCAAAGCTTAACAACCAAGTCATATAAATTGGCGATCGGTTGATGATAATACTTGTTACTTTATGCTTGCGAGTAGTTAGTAAAAAACTCAATTCTAGTCCCGATAAAGTAAAAATCACTGGATGAGATAACCAAATAAAAGTTGCTCCTAAGATACTGAGAAAAAAAATTTGTTTCGTTCCTAAAATCTGATGACGAAGTGGAATAAGAATCAAATACAAAACCAGAGTCACCATCACATCGCTCGAATACTGTTTGACTTCAGTAGCGTAATAGAGCGTGTATTTCAAACAAGAAAATAAGGCGATCGCAATAGGAGCAGCAAGGGTAGAAGTATAACGAGTTGCGAGTCGATAAAAAACGAAAAGAGAAATAATACCAGCTATTAAAGGAAATAATCGCAGCGCATACTCATTATCGCCCAACAGTTGGACAAAAAACTTTTCAACCCAAAGAAATCCTGGCGGTGCTGCTTGGTTACGATCTAAAGAATTGAGTAATTCTGAATAAGAACGGTTAACAATATTGATAGCGATCGAGGCTTCATCGTCCCAAAGAGAACGATTATTGATATATTGAATCAAACGAACTAAAATACCAAAAAATAAGAAAGAAGCTGATAGATATTTAAGATTTTTTTTGTTTTGAGAAGCACGATATTTGCTATTGCGATCGCGCTCGGTCAGCCAATCTCGATCCTTAATGTTTGACATCCCCACACTCTATTTCTTAGATAGGTTTCTGTTGAGATAGCGTTTCTAATTGATTTACAAATATCAATTTTTAAGTTCAGAGCAAAAAGTATAATTTTGTGACTAATACAGTTAAGTTATAAAAACTGCGAGCAGCTTTGCGGCTGCTCCGAAAAGCAATCGCGCTTAGAGATAAATTATTCAACATTCTAGCAAGCGTACTGCATTGCAATATTTTTCTGGCACGCGATCGCTAAAATCTTATATCCATTGGTTAGATGAATGCAAACTCCCTAAATTGCGACACCTACTCAAGCTTCTCCTCAGATGCCAACGGTTCGGGTGGGTTTGGCAGAGGTTTGCGAGGAACCCCGCTACCAGAGGTCGGTGGAGATGGATTTGCAGATTCGCCTACCATAAAACGAACAAAGCGACAGACTTGTATATTTTCAGATAACTTAGCAATATGCAGTTTCACCAAGTCTTCCACCGTGATATTTAGATCTCGAATATAGGGTTGCTCGTACAAGCTCATTTCCTTCAGTCGCTTCTCAACCCTCTGCCGTACAATCTTTTCCTTGACATTTGCTGGTTGGTCGCTCAAGTCTTCCCGACTCATCTCAATTGCCTTTTCTTGCCGAACAAGATCGGTCGAAATATCAGTCCTCTTCACATACTTTACCGTGGGGCAAGCAGCAACTTGCATGGCGATATCTTTTGCCAAAGCTTTCAGTTCTGAGGTTCGGGCACCCCAATCACTTTGGCAGCTAATTTCCACTAATACTCCGATGGTATTTCCAGTATGGATATACGATTCGATGATTCCAGGCATTAGCGATACTCCTGATGAAGTTCTTGTTAATACTACGGTAATACATATCGAACAAAGTTAAAGTATTCAAATCGCCTCAATGTTGGATATTCTTATTTAAATAAACCTAAATTTCTAGGCTCCTGTAGTTAACATCGTTCCCTATAGGAAGACTGATTATGCGCGTATTCGTACTGTTGTTTAATGCTCGAACTGAAAACGAGGGCATTCATACCATTCAGATGGGCGATCGCAACAAAGTGCTAATGTTTGAATCAGAAGACGATGCAACTCGTTACGCTTTGTTGCTAGAAGCACAAGATTTCCCCGCTCCCACGGTCGAATCTATAGATTCTGAGGAAATTGAGGAATTCTGCCGCAGCGCCGACTATGAATGGGAACTTATTGGAGATGGAAAACTCGAAATTCCTCCCGATAAAAACGTCGATAACACCGACTGGAATCCAGACGGCGAGTATTCGGAAACCGAAAAGGCAACCGAAACGGAAACTGACTCAGAAATGTCTTCGTCTGAGTTAGAGAACATTCGTCGTCGGCTCGAAGGGCTACTGTAGGCAATTTACCAAACGTTATGGACAAATTAGAAGAAAGAGGGCATCTCCTAACCGAGCAGATCAACCCAAACAGTCAAAATTTAGATAAATTAACTTCAGTAGAATTAGTCGATCTGTTCAATCAAGAAGATGCTCAAACCTTAGCCGCCATTGCCAAAGCACGAACCCAACTAGCCCAAGCTATCGACCTAACAGCCGAGTCATTGCGGCGGGGAGGTCGGCTTTTTTACGTCGGGGCGGGGACGAGCGGGCGTTTAGGCGTATTGGATGCCGCCGAATGTCCCCCCACCTTCTGCACCCCGCCAGAACTGGTACAGGGCATTATTGCCGGGGGTGCGGCAGCTTTGGTACGCAGTTCGGAAAATTTAGAAGACCAAACAGAACAAGGTGCTAATGAAATCGCCGAGCGAAAAGTTAATAACTTAGATGTAGTAGTTGGGATTACGGCTGGGGGAACTACGCCATTCGTGCGAGGCGCAATTGAAGCCGCCAAGCAACGAGGCGCAACGACGATTTATATGAGTTGCGTTCCCGCCTCTCAAGTAGAAATTGAGGCAGATGTCGATATTCGCTTGCTCGTAGGAGCAGAAATTTTAGCGGGTTCGACGCGACTAAAAGCAGGAACCGTGACTAAAATGGCATTAAATATCTTGTCTACGGGGGTGATGGTACGCTTAGGGAAGGTATATGGCAATCGGATGGTCGATGTTGCCGTGACCAACCAAAAACTACGCGATCGCGCTTTACGCATCTTACAAGATTTAACCGAACTCGATCGCCAACAAGCAAGTGACTTATTAGAGAAAAGCGGCAAACGAGTTAAACTGGCTCTATTGATGCACTGGAGTGGATTAGATGCCCAAGAGTGCGATCGTCTTCTAGAACACTATCAAGGAGACCTTCGCGCCGCTCTCCACCATCAACAGTGACCAGTGACCAGTTATCAGTTACCAAAGACAAGGGAGACAAGGTAGACAATGAGAAATATTTACTACTTTTCTACTCCTCTCCTAAACTACTAAACTTCTTTATGGGCGCACGCCATGGGTCGTGGCTGCGGTCGGAACCAATAGAAGACCTTTAAAAGCCCCGTCCCCCACAAACTACTTTCCTCCAAAATTTCATAATTCATTATTCATCATTCATGATTTTTTCCCCTCCAAAGTTTCATAATTCATCATTCATCATTCATAATTCAATAGAACTACTGCCTTCTAATGATTAACGCATCAGAAACGACTGCAATCTTTGCCTTTCTTTTAATTGCCATTGGAATTTTGGCTTGGGGCTACAATCGAACCAAACCTTATGGCAAATTAGGCGTTCTCGCCTGGTTGCAATCGGTCGTTCTGATGGCTCCTTGGCTAGTTTTCTTTGGCTTATTTGCGCTAGGAATTTATCTCAATCTCGTCGGCATCCTTTTCTTGCTGGTGGGATCTATGGTTGTATACATCTATTTAGGCAGCCGCCTCAGAAACGCAGGGCAAGATGCCATTTTAAAGGAGAAAGCTGCTCAACGCCTCAAAGCCGAACAAGAAGAAACCGTCTCTCAATCTTCTGGGGCGACAGAAAACCCAATCCAACAAGCTCAACCGATTGTCCCCGAAGTTCTACCCATTCCAGAAGCCGATTTGCAAATTATCAAAAGAATTTTTGGAATCGATACCTTTTTTGCCACAGAAACGATCTCTTATCAAGAAGGGGCAATTTTTAAGGGTAATCTCCGAGGAGAACCCGATTTCGTCCATACTCGCCTATCAGAAAAGTTAAAAGAATCTTTTCAAGACAAATATCGCCTGTTTTTGGTAGAGGGAACGGAAAATAAACCCGTTGTCATCATCCTTCCTAGTACCAACGACCCTCAACCGACGACCCTGGCACAAAAAAATCTTGCTCTCGTCTTGCTAGTTGCTACGATTGCCACCAGTTTAGAAGCGTCTGGTATTTTATTAGGCTTCGATCTATTTAACAATCTCGGTCGCTACCGAGAAGCAATTCCCCTAACGTTGGGACTGTGGACGATTCTCGCCGCCCATGAATTCGGTCATCGCTTGCTTGCAAAACGTCACAATCTTCACCTAAGCGTTCCTTTTTTCCTCCCAACTTGGCAAATTGGCTCTTTTGGGGCAATTACTCGTTTTGAGTCGCTACTTCCCAATCGTTCTGTACTTTTTGATGTTGCCTTGGCCGGGCCAGCTTTGGGCGGGATAGTTTCTTTGATTATGTTGGTTTTGGGGTTGATTTTATCCCATTCCAGCAGTTTCTTCCAAATTCCCACGCAATTTTTTCAAGGCTCAATTTTGGTAGGCAGTCTCGCTAAAGTCGTTCTGGGAGAAGCACTGCAAAAGCCTATCGTTGACGTTCACCCATTGACGTTGGTTGGTTGGTTGGGTTTACTCATTACTGCCTTAAATTTATTGCCCGCCGGACAGTTAGATGGGGGTAGAATCGTCCAAGCGATTTACGGACGAAAAACGGCAAGACGCACTAGTATTGCTACTTTAATTTTGTTGGGATTAGTCGCTTTAGCAAGTCCGAGCAATCCTATTCCTTTGTATTGGGCAGTGGTTATCCTTTTCTTGCAGCGAGATTTAGAGCGTCCCTCTCTCAATGAATTAACCGAACCGGACGATACTCGCGCTGCGTGGGGATTGTTAGCACTCTTTTTAATGTTGGCAACGTTGATTCCTTTAAGTCCTGGTTTGGCTGGACGTTTGGGGATTGGGGGAACGCTTTAACAGTAATCAGTAATCAGTAATCAGTGGTAGAGACGAGGCGGGCTTTTTGTCGTTGTACGGCAAAAAGGCGAAGCCGAGCATGTGACCCGCCGGAATCGGCGGGTCGATCTCGGTTTTGCCCGCCGTTGCGACATATTGCGTCTGTACGAAAGTTAATTTGGATAAAAATTGCTACGAGTTTAAGCTCAATCTTAAGAGCGATGAAAAAAAAAATAACTAATAACAACAAACTCTTGAGATAGAGGAAACATAACTAAAAACCAACAAAACCAACCTCTTGTGATAGATGAAGCAAAATTAATTGTATAGGAAACTAATAATCAACAACAAAAATATTTTAAATCGGTGTTGGTTAGTAAAAACAATTAAAGATTATGTTGCCAGCAAATAGACAAGCGATCGCGTTGATTTCCGATCATGCTGACCCAGCAGCAGCTATTGGAGAAGAAGAAGCAGGCGGACAAAATGTTTACGTGCGCAAAGTCGGAGAAAAATTAGCTCAATTAGGGTGGCAAGTCGATATGTTTACCCGCAAAACCGATAAAAATGCACCTTCAATTGTGGAACATTCTCCTTACTGTCGTACCATTCGCCTCAAGGCAGGGCCGGAAGAATTTATTCCTCGTGACAAACTTTTTGACTATATGCCTGAGTTTGTCAAATCTTTTCAAACTTGGCAAACCAAACAATCGATTTACTATCCTTTAATTCATACTAATTATTGGCTTTCTGCTTGGATTGGATTGGAGTAAAAAAAATATAGCAATATTCAACTCCTTCACACCTATCATTCTCTGGGAGTTGTTAAATATCAAGCAACAGAAAATCGTCCCGCGATCGCAGATATTCGCTTACAAGTTGAAAAAGATATCCTAGAAAAAGGCGATTGCGTTATCTCGACTAGTCCCCAAGAAGCTCAGACGCTTCGCACGATGGTTTCTCAATTAGGCAACATTGAAATTATTCCTTGTGGAACCGATACAGAAAATTTCCACTTAATGTCAAAAATAGAAACCCGACAAAAGCTAGGACTTAATATCGATGATAAGATTGTCCTATATGTCGGTCGTTTCGATCCGCGTAAAGGGATTGAAACAGCCGTTAGAGCTTGCGCTTCAATTAAGTCTGAAAATTTCAAGCTAGTTTTAGTCGGCGGTAGCTCCGATAATCGCCTTGATGGGGCAGAAAGAGCTAGAATCGAGAAAATTGTCGAAGAAGTGGGGATTAAAGATCGTACTATCTTTGCCGGACAAATTGGACACGACCTGTTACCTTATTATTACGCGGCTGCCGATGTTTGCGTCGTTCCTAGCCATTACGAACCCTTTGGATTAGTCGCGATCGAAGCAATGGGCTGCGGTACGCCAGTGGTCGCTTCCGATGTAGGCGGATTAAAATTTACGGTTGTGCCAGAAGAAACGGGTTTACTCGTTCCGCCGAAGGATACACAAGCTTTTGCTAGTGCGATTAGTAGAATTCTCTTTGACGATCTATGGCTGAAAAAGTTAAGCAAGCAAGCACGCATTAACGTCGATCGCCGCTTTAGCTGGACGGGGGTAGGAATTCAATTAAGCGATCTATATAGTCGTCTGTTAACTCAATCGAAAACGCCTCAACCTTTGCGAACTTCAAAAGTGCCAAATACCAGAAAAGCACCATTACCCGCCACTGCATCGCTTGCTAAAACGGCTGTCTAATTGGAAGGTAGGCATTGTCGATAAATTATTATAGGCAATGCTTACTTTTTTAGTTGTTCTGAGTTTTTAAATCTTTTTAAAACAGAATACACCCCGGATAAAAATTTAGCGATGCGATCGGTTTTGTTATTGCTCGTTGGGCGATCGCATCTTTCACAACCGATCGCACTACAATATTCATCATTTATTTAGACTGGTTATAGCTATCTAAACGTAAAATGGTGGGCAATGCCAAAAAGCTTATAACTCTTAGCTGTAGCATATTATAAGCGCTGTACGGGCTTTCTTGTCATTCGCTTCTACTGATTACTGATTGCTGAATTCCAATGCCGGAAACCATTAACATTGACGGACGTACATTTGCCCCAATCGCCCAAACCCCCGTTCCTGAGTGGAATAGTGCCATTAGCGAGCATCCCATCCCAACTTTAACCCTCAAAGATGACGATTTATTCCTCATTACCGATTTACTTGGCAATATTGCAGGGACTAGCCGCTTGTATGAAGTAAATCAAGAAAGTTTTGGTTTATTTTGTCGCGATACCCGTTTTCTAAGTCACTTAGAATTACAAATCGATGAAAAGCTACCCGTTTTATTAAGTAGCGATGCCCAAAAAGGTTCCTCAATGACGGTGTTGTGTGCGAATCCGCAACTAGGAGAATGCGCTAGGGCAGAAACCATCGGCATCGAGAGAGAAATCGTTCTCAACGGCAGTTTATTTGAAGAAATTAAAATTACTAATTACAATACTCATCCCGTTAGTTTTACCATTAGTCTTACTTTTGAAGCAGATTTCGCCGATTTATTTGAAATACGGGGATATTATCGCGAAAATCGAGGAAAATTACTGAGGGTTTGGAACGAAGAAACGCCAGAAAATGTTTATAAAGAGATTACACTCGCTTATCTTGGATTAGATAATGCCTTAATGGAATCGCGCCTTGAATTCAACTCCCGCGAACCCGATGAAATACGCGGCTATACGGCGCTTTGGCATTTACAACTCGAACCCCATCAAAAGGCAAGTTTGGGCTATCGCATTCAGATGTTGGTTGCTAACCATCCTGCTTCTAAAGTATACGCGCCTTTAAATTTGATTCAAGCAAAAGCCGCAGAACTTCTAGAAGAACAAACTTGGTACGAAAAGATTACTCGCATTCGCTGCGATAACCGCAATCTCAATCGCGCCATCGAGCAAGCTGAGCGAGATGTTTTTCACCTCAGACAGACCTTTGGCGAGTATAAAGTAATGGCGGCTGGCGTTCCTTGGTTTTCGACGCTATTCGGGCGAGATTCAATTATTGGGGCTTCTCAAACCCTAATTTTAGATCCGGCGATCGCCAAAGATACCTTATGCGTCCTCGCACAATATCAAGGCAAAGTAGACGATGATTGGAAAGAAGAAGAACCGGGCAAAATTCTCCACGAAATCCGCTTCGGGGAAATGGCACGCTGTCAGGAAATTCCTCACACGCCCTATTATGGAACCGTAGATGCCACTCCCTTGTGGTTGATGCTTTATGCCGAGTATTATGCCGGGACGCGGGATTGGGACTTGCTAGAGCGGTTGTGGGACAATGCGATCGCAGCAATGGACTGGATCGATCGCAATTTACAAGAAACGGGTTATTTGGCTTATAATCGTCGTTCTCGACGGGGTTTAATCAATCAAGGTTGGAAAGATTCTGGCGATTGTATTGTCGATCGCGCGGGACATTTAGCGCAAGGTGCGATCGCGCTGTGCGAAGTACAGGCATACGTTTATGCGGCGAAAATTCGCATGAGCGAACTTGCCAAAGAGAAAAAACGCTACGATCTCGCCCAAAAGTGGCAAGAAGAAGCAAGAGCGCTCAAAGTCAGATTTAATCGGGATTTTTGGTTAGACGATCTCGACTATTGCGCCCTAGCACTCGATGGGGAAGAGAAACCCGTCGATAGTATTACTTCTAATCCAGGTCACTGCTTGCTTTTGGGAATCTTCGACCAACAAAAAGCGAATAGCGTTGCTGAAAGATTGCAAGCGCCCGATATGTACAACGGTTGGGGAATTCGCACGCTGAGCAGTCTTTCACCTGCTTACAATCCAATGGGCTATCACGTAGGTTCGGTATGGCCCCATGATAATAGTTTAATTATTATGGGATTGCGATCGCTCGGCTTAATCGAGCAAGCTTTAGAAATCGCTCAAGGATTGCTTGATATGACCCTAGAACAACCCTATCAACGCCCTCCCGAACTCTTTTGCGGTTACGAGCGATCGCCCAACAGTCGCGCGGTGAGATATCCCGTCGCTTGTTCTCCGCAAGCTTGGGCAAGCGGCACGATTTTTCAACTGTTGCAAATGATGGGCAATCTCGTCCCCGATGCTTCTCAAAATTGTCTGCGAATTATCGATCCGATGTTACCGAAATCGATGAATCATTTATCGATTGAGAATTTAAAGATAGGACAAACAGTGCTGTCATTAGAATTCGATCGCGCTAACGATACAACTGCCTGTCGCGTCACCAAAAAACGGGGAAATTTACGAGTTATTATCGAAACGTAACCCAAAATTAGATTTAGTAGGATGGGTTGAAGAATGAAACCCATCCTACCTTTTATTCCTCTAGGCAAATATTACAGCAATTTTTACTTGAATAGACCACACTACTGCCCCCATTATTCCCCTTCGTTCCTCCTCCCGCCTCCTTGGAAAGAAAGAAGCCAGACGTTGCATTGTATAAGTTATATCTTTTCACCAATAACCGATCGCCAAACACTGTCAAGACATTGCATCCCAGATTGTTTTTGTATCTGCAAACATCCGAAAGCGACAGACTTTCCCCTCGCGAAGATCGTAGACGTGTGCAGCAACTGCACTCATCGACTTGCCAGAGATACGATGATATCCTGAGTATTTTCCAATAACAATTACCGAGTCGCCCGCATCAAGAAACTGTTCGATTTCATAAGCAAAATTTTTCCAGTTATTGTCATTAGCTTTGAAAACTTTCTCAACGACTTCTGTTGCACCCTGACACGTAGCACCGCCAGGAAAACCTTCGTTTTGAATCCATTCAAGATCGTCCGTGCAAATGCTAAAGAAAGCGTCGTAATTTTTGTTGCGAAATGCTCGATAAAGTTTCTGAATGACCTCAATATTACTCATCGTTTTTACGTTTAATTATTCCCACCTACTTAAACGAACTGTGTGATGTACTACTTTGTAAGAAGCTGATACTCCTTGCGTAGTTTCCAACCACATTTTCACTTCAGTATAACTTTCAAATCCTTCAGGCTCAGCTAATTCTCGCGCCAGATGTTCTCTAATCGGTTGAGAAATTAGAGGTTTTCTACTCATTATTTATCGCTTATAGTCTTCTACTATTTGTTGCATTTTTAAAGTGAATTGATATCAGGGGGAAAGGGGAAAGGAAAATTTAGCTACTGAACTCCTGAACTCCTGAACTACTAAACTCCTGAACTCCCGAACTACTAAACTACTTAAAAATTAAAATTTATTCGTAATCCAAGCACATTGATAGGGTTTGAGCGTAAATTTGTCGTAGAGATTATCGATGATTTGTCCGCTCAATACATCGCACCAAGGATCGGTAATAATTAAATTTAAAGAGGATAGCTGAAGTTTTTGAGTGCGATCGCTTAAATTATTGATACAGAAAATACTTTGCTCTCGATATACGCTTTGTCTCCAAAATACGAACAAAGCTTTATTAAGCGGATGCAAGGTGTATTGAGTTGCATTAGGATGAAAAGCTGTTTGTTGGCGGCGGATTTTGATGCGTCGTGAGAGTTCTTTCAAGACAATTGATTGGGGAGATTTAGGATTTTTTAGGCGTTTTTCTAACTCTTGATAATTCCATTGATGGCGGTTAATCGAGCGATTTCTCCCTGTTTTTTCTACTCCTTCGAGATCGTTGGGTGTTGCTAATAAACTATGAATATAAAAACCAGGAATTCCCTCTACCGCTAACATTATTGTTTGGGAGCAAAGAAACCGTTGAATTTGCCATTTATCCTCTCCTTTAGCCGTTCCTTTCATCGCATCGAAGAAAGAAATATTTGCCTCATAAGGTGATTCGGTTCCATCGGGTTTCTTTCTCATGCTGATTTGCCGCCAAAATCCTGTACTTTTGGAGTAAGCGTTTGATATTCGTTTTCGTCTAACAATCCTTC
>JAAUUT010000136.1 GCA_012031035.1 Candidatus Altimarinota bacterium
CACGTCGTTTATTGCTGGGATTTCATCAGCTTATTGAGAGCATGAATCAATTTCAACCCTTTTATTCTTCTGGGTAAACTAACTTATTTATTATGAATTGATTTCGGAGAGTGACAAAAGAGGGATATAGTGATATGGCACTATCAGATCCTACCCCCGGACAACTCGAACGAACTATCCTTCAACAAGTCCAACGCTTGTATCGACAGCGAATAGGACAACGCCCTTCTAAAGCGATTTGTCAGCTTTTTGACGAAAAGCTGAGCGTTGTTTTATGGGACGCTATTTCTGTGACAGAACAAACGCTTCTCGACATAGGACGAGAAGAATTAGCTAAGGAAGTGCGATCGCAATTACACGAAGCGATGAAACCCCAGTTAAAAACTTTGCTTGAGGAAATCGTTGGCACTTCTATCATTACTGTTTTGATTGACTCGGATTTAAACAGTGGTTTTTCTAGTATTACGGCTATTTTGGGCGATATTCCCGCAGTACGCAATCCTGAATCTATCCCAAAAGTAGATTCTAAAAAGTTAGCCCAATCCAGCAATAAAACGTGATTGGGGAATGGGGATTGGCAAATGGTGAATAGGAATTAGGGATTAGCGATAAATAAAGTGTCTTCCTTGTCTCCTTGTCTCCTTGTCTCCCTTGTCTTCCGAAGGACGCTTGATACGCTAAGATTGCCTTGAGATTAGAAAAAAAATGGGCAATGAACGACCGGGAAATTATTACACCAGATATTGTCGATCTGAGTAATTGCGATCGCGAAGCTATTCATATTCCAGGTCGCATTCAACCTCATGGGGTTATGTTGGTACTTGCAGAACCCGATCTCACCATCGTGCAAGTCAGTCGCAACACCTTTGAACATTTAGATTTGCATCCCGAAGCGCTACTCGATCGCCAGATCGAAGATTTTCTCGACTCGCAACAAATCGACCTTATTAAAGGTTGCCCATCACATAATTTTGAAAATGTCAACCCTTTAAAGCTAACGTTTAACGGACGGCTATTTGACGGGATAATTCATCGGAGCGATTGCGTCTTAATACTAGAATTAGAGCCGACGCGATCGCATCAGAGGGCAGATTTTGTTAGTTTTTATCATCTAATCAAAGGTGCGATCGCGCGTTTTCAAAATGCCTCGACCCTAAATGATTTGTGCGACATCATTGTTGACCAAGTACGTCAATTAACGGGTTTCGATCGCGTCATGGTCTATCGCTTCGACGAACAAGGAGCGGGACAAGTCATCGCAGAAGATAAACGAGACGATTTAGAACCCTATTTAGGCTTACACTATCCCGCATCCGACATTCCCAAACAAGCGAGAAAGCTGTATGCACTCAACTGGTTGCGACTGGTTTTTGATGCTAACTATGAACCAACCGGACTAATTCCCGACCTCAACCCGATTACCAACAGCCCTTTGGATATGAGCTTATCAGTGCTGCGGAGCGTTTCCCCGCTTCACGTCGAGTATCTGCAAAATATGGGAGTTACGGCTTCGATGTCGATTTCCCTGCTCAAAACTCAGAAGCTTTGGGGACTAGTCGCCTGCCATCATTATTCTCCCAAAGTCGTTGCTTATGAAATTAGAACTGCCTGCGAATTTTTGGGACAAGTGATGTCGCTCGAACTTTCAGGCAAAGAAGATAATGAAGATTTAGATTACAAAATTAAGCTCAAATCGCTGCAATCGCAATTTGTGGAATCGATTTCTGAAGCCGAGAATTTGATTGAGGGGCTACTGTGCAACCCATCCAACCTGCTTGAATTAGTCAGTGCTAGCGGTGCTATTATCTATTGCGCTCAAAAGCAAATCGCGATCGGTAAAACGCCCGCACAGTCTCAATTGCAGGAATTATTAAACTGGACGGCAACCCAAATGCAAGGCGAAAGCATTTATAAAACAGATTGCCTGTCCCAAGTCTACCCTCCCGCCGAGCAATTTAAAGAGGTTGCCAGTGGAATGCTAGCATTGTGCATCTCTAAAGTTCAGAAATTTTATATTTTGTGGTTCCGTCCCGAAGTGATGCAAACAGTTAACTGGGGCGGAAATCCCAATAAACCCGTCGAAGTCAAAAATAATGGCGAAGTGCGACTATCGCCCCGTAAATCCTTTGCGCTGTGGCAAGAATTAGTCAGTAACCAATCTATTCATTGGAAGCAATGCGAAATCGAGGCGGCAATGGAATTGAGGAGTTCTATTGTCGGAATCGTCTTAAAAGGGGCTGACGAACTCGCAAGGGTTAATCTAGAATTGACGCGCAGTAATGAAGAACTCGATGCTTTTGCTTATATTGCTTCCCACGATTTAAAAGAACCGCTGCGAGGCATTCACAATTACTCTAGCTTCCTGCTCGAAGATTATGGAAACATATTAAGTGAAGATGGCATCGGTAAGTTACAAACTTTAATGCGTTTGACTCGGCGCATGGAAGACTTAATCGAATCTTTACTGCATTATTCGCGTTTGGGAAGAAGCGAACTCGTCCTGCAACAAACAGATTTAAACAAACTCGTTAACGAAGTGTTAGAGGTATTTAAGATTGGGTTGCCAAAGAGCGGCGTTGAGATCTCGATTCCGCGACCTTTACCAACAGTGTATTGCGAT
Source organism: Candidatus Altimarinota bacterium (assembly GCA_012031035.1). GTDB lineage: Bacteria > Cyanobacteriota > Cyanobacteriia > Cyanobacteriales > Microcystaceae > Hydrococcus. Next base: position 2,621 of record JAAUUT010000136.1, read on the forward strand.
CGCGTACAAATGAGTGAATTATTTAGCAATTTAATCAGCAATGCCGTTAAATACAATGAAAATTCTCGAAAATTAATAGAAATAGGGTATTTAGAAGCAAAAGAACCAGAGCAATCGACTCCTATCTTCTACGTCAAAGATAATGGCATCGGCATCCGCGAAAAGCATTTAGAATCCATTTTTCGTATCTTTAAGCGACTGCACCCAGCCAGTAAATACGGCGGCGGCACGGGAGCAGGATTGACGATTGCAAAGAAAATTATCGAGCGCCATAATGGAAGAATTTGGGTAGAATCAGTGTATGGGGAGGGTAGCACTTTTTATTTCAACTTTTTAGCAAAATAAAAAAATTTCTAGTTAATTTAAGGTGTAAGCGCTCGATGGTGAGTTTTACTGAGTCTAGTAATCTTACGCAATCACTTCTGGTTGTTGAGGACAGCGATGAAGACTTTGAGGCACTCAGACGAATGATGAATCAGTCTGCTGTCACGACTCCAGTTTATCGCTGTCTCGATGGAGACGAAGCACTAGATTTTCTCAATCATACAGGCGAATATGGCGATGACACAATTGCGCCTCGCCCATCAGTGATTTTGCTCGATCTCAACCTTCCAGGAACAGACGGGCGGGATGTACTCAAACAAATTAAGCAGGATAGCGAACTCCAAATCATTCCTGTAGTCGTCTTTACGACCTCTTCTAATCCCAAAGATATTGAAGTTTGCTATCAATATGGCGTAAGTGGTTACATTATCAAACCCATAGACGTTGATAAATTGAAAAAAGGGATTCAAGCTTTTATTAATTATTGGTTTCAAACGGTTATACTCCCAGAGGGATAAACGGATTATTAATACTTAGTTTTAAAATTGAAAAAAGTTGCTCGGTTTAACGTAGCATCAAGCAGCCTGTAAGGAGCGATCGCTGATGACCCTAAATCGCTACACAATTGTTATTATCGATGACTCTCCTGAAGATCGCGCAACTTATCGTCGCTATTTACTTGGGGATCGACGCTGTGATTACACGATTTTAGAAGAGGAATACGGAGAACAAGGTCTTCAGTTGTGCGAACGAGTCAAACCAGACGCAGTTTTGCTAGATTTTTTGTTACCGGATATTGACGGTCTGGAGTTTTTACTCGAATTGCAGGCAGCTAACCTTAAAAACTGTCCGCCAGTCATCATGCTGACGGGACAAGGGAACGAAGAGATCGCGGTACGGGCACTCAAAAGCGGCGCACAGGATTATTTAGTTAAAGGTCGCGTCACTTCTGAAAGTCTTGGTTTTACCGTTCGCAATGTTATCGAAAATGTTCGCCTGCGCCGACAGCTAGAACAAAGCGAAGCTCGATTTAGACGATTGGTAGAGTCTAACATCATTGGCGTGGCGATCGGCGATTTGAACGGGCAAATTAGCTATGCTAATGGGGCATTTCTGGCGTTGGTAGGATACAAGCAAGAAGAATTAGAAGAAGGAAAATTAAACTGGCGCGAGATTACGCCATCAGAATATTGGCCCCGCGATGAGAAAGCGATTCAAGAATTGAATCAGTTGGGAATTTGTACGCCTTATGAAAAGGAATGTATTGGTCGAGATGGTTCTTGCCTTCCCATCCTGGTCGGTGGCGCAAGTCTAGAAGAAGGTCAAGAAACCGCGATCGCCTTTGTTATGGATCTGAGCGATCGCAAGCAAGCTGAACTAGAAATGCGTAGGGCACTCGAACAAGAAAAAGAACTCAGCGAACTTAAGTCCCGCTTTGTTGCTATGGTATCTCATGAGTTTCGCAATCCTATCAGCGCTATCTTAGGAATGGTTCAACTCCTCGAAGGTTATGGCGATCGCTTCAGCGAGTCAAAAAAACAAACGATGCTTGGGCATATTAAAAATGCTGCTAACAAAATGAACGAGATCGTAGATGATGTGCTGGCAATCGGTCAGGCAGGCATGGGAAAGCTAAAATTCGAGCCTGCTTTATTAGATGTGGAAATCTTTTGTAAAAATTTAATTGATAAGTTGCAATTAGGTAAAAACGGCAAACATCCTATTCATTTTTATTATGAAGGGACAAAAGCCGCTGTCATGGATGAAAAACTATTGCATCATATCTTGACAAATTTATTGATTAATGCTATTAAATATTCGGATGAAGGTAGCCCTGTGGATGTGACGGCGAGTTGTCAGCCGCCAAAGATAAATTTTCAAATTCGCGATCGCGGGATTGGCATACCCCAACAAGATTGGCAAAGGTTATTTGAACCCTTTCATCGCGCCAGTAACGTAGGAACGCGACAAGGAACGGGTTTGGGATTAGCAATTGTCAAACAGTGCGTCGATTTACACGGAGGCGGGATCGACTTTGATACTAAAGTTGGAGAAGGTACGCTTTTTAGGGTTACGCTTCCTTGTGGTTGGGAAGCGATGAACTAAGCTGTTACAAAAATCTCTGCCCTGGTTAAAGCTAATATTAAGTAAAAGTCTCGACAAAACCCAAGCTTTTTTAAGCAATTTGCGTCCAAATAATCTAGTTTGATAGAAAATGCGATCGCAATCTTTATTATGTAACGATTTAAAGATTTGCGATCGCGCAATCTAAAAACTATTCCTAACCGATCTCTGCTAAGCTACCAACATTCTTCAAAGCTATGTCGGGACAAGTCCTTTTAACCAATCCCGTTAATACCTTACCCGGCCCTACCTCTACAACTTGAGACACGCCTTCTTGTGCAATTGCAACATAATTTCTCGCCAGCGCACCGAACCCGTCATCTGTTCGAGTAAGCGCGTTTTAAGCGTAGTTCCCTCAGTCGCTGGAGTTGGAGCGACGTTCGATAATACAGGAACCGTCGCATCTTTAAAAACAACCGATTCGAGGACTTCTTGAAACTGTTGTGCGGCGGGAGCCATCATCGGCGAGTGAAATGCACCGGAAACTTTGAGGGGAACGGCGCGTTTGGCTTTGACTTGAGAAACAACTGTATTGACGGCTTCTGGCGTTCCAGAAATAACGACTTGTTCGGCACTGTTATCGTTAGCAATGACGATATATGGAGTCGTTTCAATCATTTTTTCTAGTTTATCGCGATCGAATTTCATCATGGCAACCATCAGACCGCCAGCCGCAGCATCCATTAGTTGCGATCGATGTTTGACTAAATTCAAACCACTCTCGAAGTCAAAAACCCGTGCTGCATATAAAGCAATATATTCTCCCAGACTGTGACCTGCAACGAAATCGGGAGATTGTCCGTTCTCGATTAATAAATCTGCGAGGATACTTTCGATAACATACAGACAAGGTTGCGTGTAGAGAGTCTGAGATAACGTTTCCTCTTCGCCTTGACACATTTCTAAAACCGACCAACCTAATATCTGTTCGGCTAAGTAGAATTTAGTTTTAGCGGCGGGGATATCTTTGAGATCGACTCCCATTCCGACTGCTTGCGAACCCTGTCCTGGAAATACCCACGCTGTTTTAGTCATTGACGATTTGTAATTGCTTGTTAATTATTGAGCAGCGATCGCCGATTATACCTCAGAACCAGGAGATTAATAACTGTAGGGATCGGCTGGTGTCGGAATCTTTGTGAGGGATTTAGCCGCGATCGCGAGTTGGCGACCTTCTGAGGGCGTTTCTCTCATCGTTTGTTCGTCAAGTATCAACTTTTCGACTATCATTCCCCTTCAATTTCTAACCAGGTGTCGGGTGGATATTCGCTACGGCTCGTTTCTAATTTGACGGGAAGACCGACGGGATAGGCATCAACCGCACAACAAGTCAAGATAAAGCGGCTAATTAATAGATAATTATCGGGGAAGTGGGATAAATGAACGACAAATCCACTCACTTTCACTTTTTGTCCGGCATAAGCTTCTGGTTCTGGATAAGCATTAAGGGTTCTAACCCAATCGACAATCGATCGCTCTTCGGGTTTAGTCGTCGCGCCAAAGGATTGAGGTTGAGATCGCGTTATCGGCAAAGATTCGCTCACGCCTCGTTGCAAGGCTGTTTGAGAAGTTAAAACCATCGGCGCGATGAGAAATCCTGCTAAAGCAGTAGCGACGAGTATGCCGCTTCCTACCCCTGGCGGAAATAACGTAATATGCTCTAGCGTTGGCGAGTTAGTATCTTGTTTGCGCGAGTCAACAATAATCAGTCCCGATCTTAAAATCCCCAGAACTAACAGCACAATTCCAGTTACAAAAACTAGCCAAAAATAATTGGGGTGAATCAACAGCCTAAGTTGTCCGTTTATCCAATATCTGAGTAACAATCCGCCCCAAGCTAAAAGTGCTAAAACGTCTAACCAAGGCAGGAAGCTTTTTGATTTTTGATTTTGGAAATTCATAACTCAGAAAAAATAGCTGTGACACAAGGCTAAAAGAAAGGTTAGCTGTGCGGTTAGAGCAAATAAATAAATGATAATCCTCGGTCGAAAAATCGACAGCATTAGCCCAATGCCTTTAATATCGATCGTCGGCCCAAACACCAGAAAAGCTAACAGCGAACTCGTGGTAAAAGTAGAAGCAAAAGATAAAGCAAAAAAAGAATCTACCGTCGAGCAAATCGAGACGACCGCAGCTAAGACCATCATCGCCACAATCGAACTAATAACCCCTCTTCCAAGGTCGAGAATGACTTCGCGAGGAACAAAAACTTGGCTGCAAGCTGCGATCGCGCTTCCAAAAACTAGCATAGCGCCCAATTCTCGCATTTCCTGAACGACATTATCGAGAAAGGCACGCAAACGCTCTAATTTAGGCTTTGAACCAGTTTTCGCCTCGGCAAAGGTTAAGTCATCCATGCGTGTCGGATTGCCAGATTCGCCTAACAGAAACGTCCCCGATTGTAACAAGGTAGGAAGCGATGGCGAGGATTTTTGGCGAAAAATTTCGTTTCCAGACGACGAGACATCAACAGACTGACGCGCTTGGCTAACATCGGCTGCAACATCGGTCGCGGATCTTTTTGCAAGCTAAAGGCGCAGCCAATAATAGTAGCAATTAATAAAGAGGCTAAGACTCGACAGATAACGATTTCTGGTCGATCTGGAAAAGCGACCCAAGTTGACCAAACAACGATAGGATTGATCGTCGGTGCTGCTAGTAAAAAACCGATCGCGACTGAAGTTGGTACGCCTTGAATCAACAAGCGACGCGCTACCGGAACGTTACCGCATTCACACACCGGAAATAAAAATCCGACGCAACTGCCAACAAATGCACCCAAAATTGGATTTTTAGGGAGTTTAGAGATTAATTGTCGCTCGTCGATAAAAAATAGTAAGGTACTAGAGAGCAAAACTCCCAAAAGTAAGAAAGGAATTGCTTCAACTAAAAGGCTCAAAAATAGCGTAAAGGCGCTGTAAATTTTTACTGTCATGACTGACTATTCTTGCTCTATCTGTTATAGACGGGAAAGATAAGTCAAAGGATTCAATCTGGTAGTCCCTCGCGCCTTTGCTCGTCTGAAGATTTAATCTAATTGCAGTTCTTCGACTTCTTCCTGACCATACATCATATTGCGATCGATTGCCGAAAGAATTTTGCAATTCGCTTTTTCACTCCACAGACATTTACATGTTAATTGTGCAACATCGGCTCGATGAATCATTCCAGAAACTCGGTAGCTTTCGCTCAAAATTCCATTTCCGGTTGCCGGTTCCGATTTTAATCCGCCCGGTCGAATAATAATATAGGTCAGTCCGCTAGCGATTAAATATTGCTCTGCTTTTTCTTTTTCGATTAACACTGGCTTTAAGGCTTCTAAAGCCTTTGGGGGTAATGCAACAACGCTTTCACCACTCCCAATCGAAGAGATTAAGATAAATTTTTTGACTTTGGCTTTGACGGCAGCATCTATTAGATTTTTATTACCTAAATAGTCCGCACGCTGACCGTCTTTTGGCAAGCCGCCAATGGTACTAATTACTGCATCTAAAGGTTCGCTTCCTTGCATGGCAGCTTCAACTGCCGTGCTATCTAAAGCATCTCCCATTGCTATTTCAATTCCCATTGCTTCTAATTGCGATCGCGATTCTGTCGAACGAAGTAACGCTTTAACGCGACTTTTTTTTTCAATTAAATAGCTAACGATTTCTAAACCGATTCCACGGCTTGATCCTATTACCAATACGTTAGTCTTATTTGTCATTTTTTGTTTTTTTTAAATAACCTTTTTAACACTAACAGATAGCAAACAAAAATTGAATGGATTGTTAATTGCAAAGCTTAGATGAAGAGAATTGTAAAGTTTCGATGAAGTTAAAGAAAGTTTGTAGACGAGCGGATTAATTTGCATTGTAAAGCTATACAATAACGATTTTACATGGAAATTTAATGAAGATTTTGTAAAGGGAGTCCACGACTCTGAACAATCGCATAAGATCGAAAATAATGCAATTTGATTATTCCATTTAATTCTACGTTTCATGTCAAACAAAAGGTTTCTAACTAACGGACAAAAAGACAAGTTACTCAAATCATTAAAAGAAAATGATTGTTCTAATTTTATTCAGCGAATTTTGATGTTACTTCTGAGAAATGAAGGAAAAACTTATCAAGAGATCGCTGAGTTTTTGGGATGTTCTTATCGAACAGTAGCTTATTGGTGCGTTCATGGCGATCCAGAAGATATTGAAAGTTTAAGAGACAAACGAACTAAGGGAAATTACCGAAAGGTCACAGAGAATTATATGCAAATACTGATGGAAACGATCGTCCAAGACCCTAGAGAACTAGGATATTCGTTTGCTCGCTGGAGCGCGATCGCCTGGCAGAACACCTCGCACAGATAACTGGAATAACCTTAAGTGGCTCGCAAATTAGAAATATCTTAAGAAAGGAGAGAATTAACTTGTCCTTGGGAAAAAAAAATCTAGGAAGAGCAATTAAACATTATGCTTGCGCCTAAATATTTCCAATTTACTAATAGCAAATGACTAGTAGCTTGCAATATTTTCAGTGCCTTTATTTAGTTCGATCTCGTTTGCAATAAGACACCAAAGTTGTCAGAACTATTTTAGAGATTAAATTAGGTCTGACAACTTGAGTCTTGTGGTATTAATATCGAGCCTATTGATAATGCGATCGCTGCTCAAACAAACTATCATCCAACTCGTAAAATTTTTAGAAAAAATATAAATCCAACTCGGTTATTAATTACTGATTTAGCAGTTATTAACAACCTAAAAAGTAGGTAAATAATTTATTGAGGAAAGATCGACTCGATCCGCTCGATCGATCGACTATAAGTGCGATCGCAATAGTTGAAAATACCTTTAATAGAAGTTGTATGATTAACAAAACAATATTTTAATGTCAAGGAGCTTCATCAAAACTTCATAAGACATTTCTTTTTTATCAAGATTACGTAAAATACAGACACGAATAAATTTCTCGAATAAAATTGAAGAAAATTGTTCGAGTCATTTCTCACCTTATTTATCCAACAGGTACGAAGTTTTGGGAAATAAAGACGCGATCGCGATCGCGAACCCGAAGGATTATCGCAGACTGTAATTATTTCTTTTGTATATGTATTGTTATAAAAGTAAACGCTATGTATACAAGTTCGCTAACACTGAGTCCTAAAATACGTCAAAGGAGTTCAATTATTTGGCGAGTAGCAAAGTCGTTACCCCGAAAAGCCATTGTGTTGCTAAACCATAGAGTCTCAGCACTCATGGATTGGCAACTAGCTTGATGCGACCAGCATCCATTTCACTCATGAGTAACTCTAATGCTTCGTAATCTACATCAGAGATATAGCCCATGCGTGTCATCTCATAGTTAATCGCATTTTCTATTTCGGGCGTTAACTTTTTAATATGAAGAGCTTGTTCTACAAGTTGTCGAATTCTTCGCGTTGTTTTCACAATAGTTTATTTGAGAATTTTGACATCAACCGATTATTGGTTAAATTAGAAAAATCCTGTTAATCTAATTTTTCAGCAATACAGAGTAGTTAAAAGCCCCTTAATTGTAAAGGTTTCATTGATTTAGCGATTCCTAGAGTCACTTTTCTTGTTTGGTAGCTTTCTTTACTTTTTTTTAACAAAATATAGCTAAAATGAAAATCTGTCATCCATCTAGCGATTGATTTGATGCCAACCTGCCAGCTTATGCCACTTTTTATTGTTAGCAGCGTCGTGTTAAAACCAAGAGGCATTTTCATACTTAGGCAAGAAGAAAGCAAAGCCGCAATATCCAATAATAAAGAGATTCAATTAATGCTAAAGACCGATTATAAGTAGCAACCTTCTAGGAATAGCATCTAGTTAAATATTTCATTAAACTTTCAGTATCGTCAAGTAAAGATCTTAGCAAAGGTGGAATCATGAAAAACAGTATTATTAGTAGTAAAATTGCTACTTTTGAACCCAGTGGATATATTACGGCAGCTAATGTTAATGAGTTTAAAAGCGAACTCCTAGCAGCGGTAAATTCTCAAGACTACACCACATTTTTAGTTGATATGAGCCGCGTGGAGTTTGTGGACAGCGCTGGATTAATGGCAATTGTGAGTGCTTTTCGTCAAGCTCAAAGTTTAGGTAGACAACTGAGTCTTTGTTCGTTAGCGCCTTCAGTACGAATTATTTTTGAATTAACTCAGTTGGATAGAATCGTAGAAATTTTTGAAGATTGCTCGGCATTTATCCGCGCAACAGAACAACTCGTAGCCATTTAAATGTTATTCACTCAGAAAGTATAGAAGAAGAAATAAGGACGCGCTACTATCGCGTCTTTATTTTTTTGGGAGAAGTTTCAATCTTTTGGAGAAGATAGGTTATCTTAGTGAAAAAAAAGACCTCAATCATTGAGTAATTCATGAGCGATCGCACAGAACCCTTAGATAGAGATTTTATAGAGCAGAACGTACCACTTAAAGCGACCGAGAGCGATCGCCATCTGGGAAGTCATTGGCAACCAGCACCAACCAGCGAACCAACCTTTTATTACTTTGCCTATGGATCTTGTATGTGTCCCGTAGATCTGGCGCGATCGCTGGGCGAACCTACTCATCATTACGTTGTGGGAACGGGAATAGTCAAAAACTATCGCCTCGGATTTTACCGCCGTTCGCTGCGTCGCAATTGTGGCGCTCTCGATATCGTTCCCGATCCGAATTCTAATGTAGAAGGGGTACTATATCGCTTGCCTTGGCGAATGAGCGAACTTTTGGACGAACGAGAAGAAATTCCTCGCAACGGATACCGACACGAATTTGTAAATGTGTACAATTGTACACAAATTTATCGCAACGTTCGTACTTACGTGGTTGTCGATAAACTCAAAGAAGAATTAGCGCCTAACGATTGGTATTTTAATGTCGTTCTGCGCGGTGCGGTTACTTGCGGCCTCTCAGAGGAATATCGCTGGCAATTATTCCATCATATGTACGAGTTACAAAAAAAATCGGGCTGTCAAACCAATTCGCAATTGGGTATAAATTGCGAATTGCGTCGGGTGAATTGACGATTGTTTTGGTCACAGTACCTGAGTCCTAAACTGGGTTAAAAATGCTGAATTTAGTAGCTCAAAACCCATATTCAGCATTCATAATTCATAATTCATAATTTTGTAGCCAACACCGCCAACTTTTCTTTTTCATCCTCGCTTAACTCATCAGATCGCCCAGTAATTTGTTTGTAAATTTTGATATATTCTAGGGCCGAACGATACCAGCTATAGTTTTGTTCCATGCCTCGCTGTTGCAGTTTGCGCCAAGAATCCTTGTGGCGGAATCCTTCCCAAGCGCGTACCATACAAGTAAATAAATCGAGCGTTTCGTAGCGATCGAAGGAATAACCCGTTCCCGTATCGTGTTCGGGGTCGTGGAAAGAAACGGTATCGACTAATCCTCCCGTGCGTCTGACAATAGGAACGCAACCGTAACGCATGGATAATAATTGGCTGATTCCGCAAGGTTCAAACCGAGATGGCATCAAGAAAGCATCGCAACCGCTATAAATACGTCGCGCTAATACATCGTTGTAGAGGAGTTGAACCGACATCCGACCTCGGTAGCGGGAAGCCAACTGCCATAATTGCGATTCGTAGTTGCGATCGCCCGTTCCCAAAATCACAATTTGAGAATCGGTATAAGCCAAAAAACGATCCAGAATTTGAATAACGATATCAATCCCTTTTTGTTCTACCAAACGAGTCACCATCCCGACCAGAAAAGCCTTTTTGTTAACTTCGAGTCCGACTTCTTCTTGCAAGGCAATTTTATTGACTTGACGTTGTTCGAGGGTATCGGTAGTAAAGGTTTGATGGAGATATTTATCCGTGGCTGGATTGTAACTTTCCGTATCGATGCCGTTGAGAATTCCGACTAAATTCCCGCTAATATAAGACAGCAATCCGTGTAGTTTTTCTCCATACTCGATCGTTTGAATCTGACGGGCATAGGTTGGCGAAACTGTCGTCACGCGATCGGCAAATTGCAGCGCTGCCGACATTTCATTATCGCCTTGCATGTACCAAGGACACCAGGTAATTTGCTCTAGTAACTCGCGCCAAGCGCCTTGATAGGCAAGATTATGAATTGTAAAAACCGTACTGATATCCGGCGTTTGATTCATCCATACCGGAATCATGCCTGTATGCCAGTCGTGACAGTGAATTACATCGGGTTTCCAATAATTCCAGGCAAATTCTGCCGCTCCATTTGCAAAAAATGTAAAACGCCAAAATTCATCTTCCCCACCGTAAATGCGACGAGGATCGAAAGCGGGATGACCGAATAAGTATAAGGGAACGTCCGAACCGGGTAAGGTCGTTTCATAAACGGCAAAATCTTGAAACATAGCAAATCCCCACCAGATCGGATCTTTAGGAATTTCAATTTTGTCGTTGAGAAAGCCGTAATAAGGCAAAAACACCCGCACGTCATAGCCTAGTTTTCGTAAAACTTTAGGTAAGGCTCCGACTACATCTCCCATCCCACCCACTTTCGCGATGGGGGCTGCTTCCGCAGCTACAAATAAAATTCGCATATTGGCTTGACGTTCTTTTACTACTGTCGTTAGTTAGAGATTATAGGGGAGATGGGGAAATTAAAAGAAATCTCGAAAGATAGAGGCACAAATATTTGAAAAAACTTAACTACCTCCCTGGGGCTGACATTGGTTGCACAAGCCAAAAAATTCTAGAGTATGGTAGTAAACTTTGAATTGATGAGATTGTTCTAGTTTCTCTTCTAAGGTATGAACGGGACATTCATTGATGAGAATCGATCGCCCGCAATTAACGCAAGTCAAATGATGTCGATCCTGTTGTGCCAAGCTGTAGAGAGATTCTCCCGTTGCTAATGTCCGTACTTGTAGCGCACCCTGAAGTTTTAGAGATTCTAAGGCGCGATAAACGGTAGCTAACCCGATGTTTTGGTTGTCATTGCGCAATTCTATATAAAGTTCTTGCGCCGATATGGCACGATCTAGCGTTTTTAGCAAGCGATAAATTCTTTCTTGGGAGCGGGTGCGTTGAGCTTTCATTAGCAATCTCGATCTGGGATCTGCTATTCATTCTAAAATCTTTAGAAATGTATATGATACCAGTTCTCTAAATTACCATTACAAACCTAAATCGCGATCGGTTTGAGGTTTTGGACGGCACTCAAAACGCGATCGCTCCTCCAATCGCCCATAAAACCATTCATGCGATCGCCAGTAGCAGCATCTTGGGGCGATACTTGGTTAATTTGCTCGATAACTTCGGGCGTTAAAACGATATCCAGCGCTGCAACATTTTCTTGTAGGTACTGCCGTCGTTTAGTACCGGGAATGGGAACGATGTCCTCGCCTTGCGCTAGCACCCATGCAAGAGCTAATTGTGAGGCTTTAAATCTTTTTTCTGGGCGATTTCTTCGATTTTGCCAACTAACTGCCAATTCTTCTGAAAATTTTTGCTTTCTACTCTAGTTTCAATTTCCTGGTGTTTGTATTATTCTGAGATCTTCTTGCGCTTTTTGACAATCTTTTAAACTTGATTGTTGACAGACAAGTCGGACGGCTTTCTCCAGATCCGCTAGAGCTTTTTCTCTGTCTTCCATGAGATCGTATAGAAGTCCTCGGCTGTAGTAGGCAAAACCATAGTTAGTATCTATTTCAATAGCTTGATTGTAATCAGCGAGCGCATTTTGGTACTGCTGTAATTCATAGTAGATATTTCCACGGCTAACGTAGATATCCGCACGATCGGGAGCGAGTTCGATGACCTTAGTATAATCGGCGATCGCATTTTGGTACTGTTGCAAGTCACGGTAAACTCGCCCTCGGTTATAACCCTCTTTTGTCACTCTCCGAGAATTAAAATGAAGAAACCAAGACAATAAATCTCTACAAGACGGAGAGCATAATGGATGTAGAATTACAGATCCTCAAACATTTGGCAAGAGAAGCACAACC
>JAAUUT010000137.1 GCA_012031035.1 Candidatus Altimarinota bacterium
TCTCACGGGAGCAACTTTACCAGATGGAAGGGTTCATAGTTAGTGTAGTTCCCGATCGCTACTATTAAGCTCATCTCTCGACTAAAAATGTGTGAAATTTCGTGTCATTTGTCTTTTATAAAAGGTACTAACGCTCGATAACTAATGACTACTGAAAAAGTCTCTGTGCTTAAAGTTATGAAATTTAAAGTTTTAAAGTTTTTAAAACAATCCTTGAAAACGCAGATCTGTCCTTGACTTACAAAAGTACCCTTGTAGCCTTTTATACTCATCCTTTTGCGTTTTTACAAATTGATAAAAAAATGTTAATTAATAACATTCTTTTTTATCTGCATAGACTAATATAAATAAGGAAAAGAAGAAATTTAATTAAATTGGTAATTCTCTTTCCATAATTAATTTATGATTGGTTTTTATTCACAGTGTAATACTTTATACCAAGTTTGACTAAACTTAATATTGTTTTTACCAAGATTTAAATAAGCAAATTTTTCTTGTCACATTGCATATTTTTGTAAGTCTTGAGTTAAGGTTGAAGAGAACTTAATGAGTTGAGTTAGCATTGCGATCGCACATAGCTTTTTCACAAACACTCAAATCCTTTACCATTAGACGAACTTCAATAGCCAAAAGAGTCTATGCCGATTAATTTTTCAAGATTTATGGAAATGAATGAGGTTGAAATAATTTCAAGATGCAAACCCTTTCTCTCCCTAGTTCCCTATCAAAACTTCAACACCTTTGTCATCCTCTAAGAATTCTTGCTCTTGGAGATAGCTTAATATATGGTTTTGGCGACCCTATTGGGGGTGGATGGGTAGAACGGCTGAGAAGGCAATGGATGTCTGTTGATGGTTCTGGTCATGCGCTTTATAACTTGGGCATTCGTGGTAATGGGATCGCTCAAGTATCGGGGCGACTCGAACAAGAATTTCGTCATCGAGGGGAATTACGAAATCGCCTTCCCGATTTAATGATTTTTTCAGTGGGGGTAAATGATTCGCCCAGAGTCGGTCGTCATGACGGACGAAATTATACTGAATTTAATGCTTTTCAGGAACAGTTAGCCGACCTGTTAGACAAAGCACAACAACTGTGTCCGGTCGTGTTTGTCGGGATGACACCAGTTGATGAAAGCAAGATGCCTTTTCTCGACTGTATGTATTATAACCATGCCGATCAGTACCGCTACAAAGAGGCTACTCGCATTGCTTGCAATGTATGGCAGGTTCCCTATCTTGATATTTTCGATCTCTGGATGGAGAGAGGAGAAGAGTGGGTGCGATCGCGTCTTTGTCGGGATGGTTTGCATCCTAATAGCCAAGGATACGAAGCGTTACTTCAAGACGTTCTAGCTTGGGATGCGATCGCACAACTCACTCATTGACCCAATCGGCAATCGGCAATTAGTTAACAAATAACGAATAACCGATTGTCGATTGAATAATCTAACTAAGGTTAGCAACAGGTGTTTTTTTCATGGCTTCAAAATAGTCAGCCCAAAATTGTTTTTGGGTTTTGAGCATCATTTCAGTAGTTTTTTCTTGAGCTTCTAGGTAAGTTTTTACGGCTTCCTCCTGAAATTTTAGAACTTTTTCATAATTCTCAGTAAGATTTAGAGAATTCTTTCCATTCGGCAAGCTTTCGAGCCAGGTGTCGAAAAACTTTTTCTGCCAATCGTAAAATTGTTTTTGATACTCTTCAAATACTTTAGTATCCATTATTCTTAGACCGCTATTTGCCCTATCCGATTTTGGATAGAGAGGAAGCGGGGCGGTAGGTATTTCGCTTCCTATTCTTCTGCTCTACTTTTATTATAAATCTCAAGTTTTATCAAGCTCAAATTTAATTTCTAAAAATTTTTATTTCAACAAGTTTTTTAAGTTGTTAAATCTTAAAAATCGTGTTTTTAGTTACAGTTTTTTGAATCATTAATAGGGGAAGATAAATGGTTAACTTTTAAAATTAGCTATTTAAAAGCCGTGCTTAACTAAACTTTTATTAGCACTTAACAATGCTAAGCGATGAAACCCAAAATAATTGTCTGTGGATTAGGTCGTACTGGATACAACATTTTTGGTTTGCTAAGGCAACAGGGAGCAGCAGTGGTTGGGATAAGCGATTGCCCGATTAGTGGCGAACCAAACGAAGCGATCGTTGTGGGAGATTTGCGATCGCCTGCAACGCTTGTCAATGCAGGCATTAAACACGCGCACACCTTAGTTTTAGCAAGTGACGATGACGCAATTAATTTAGGGATTTTAACGCAGGCACGATTAATCAATCCACGCATTCGCATTGTTAATCGTCTGTTCAATCAAACCTTGGGAGAACGCCTAGATACTGTTTTACCCGCTCATGTTAGCATGAGTGTCTCCGCACTCGCCGCACCGATATTTTCTTTTGCAGCGCTAGGAAGTAAGGCCATCGGACAGTTAGAACTTTACAATAAAATCTGGCCCATACAAGAAATCGTTATCGATCCCCATTGTCCGTGGCAAGGACTCAAATTAAGCGATCTCTGGGACGATCCTTCGCGGATGTTGATTTATTACTTACCCAAAGAAGGAGAAATCGATCTCGTTTCAGCAGTGGATCAAGGGAAGGTGCTGGAGAAAGGCGATCGCATTATTGTCGGCATTAAACCGACGCTACGCGCCAAACGCCGTTCTTTTTGGCAAAAATTGCTCGAAGCGATCGCAAACTTACATCAGTATCGACGCTATGCTAACTCGCTCGCCATTGTTACTCTATCGCTGCTGAGCGTGATTTTCGTAGCAACTCTGCTGTATGTCAGTGTCAACTATGGTACTCCCGTTGTAGATGCACTTTATTTCTCCGTCGGCATGATTACCGGGGCGGGTGGGAAAGAAGATGTAGTAGAAAAAGCGCCCTCCAGCATTAAAATTTTTACTATTTTGATGATGATTGTGGGTGCAGGAGTCGTCGGGATTTATTACGCCTTGCTCAACGATTTTATCTTAGGCAGTCGTTTAAAGCAGTTTTGGGATGCCGCGCGAGTTCCTAAGCATAACCATTATATTCTTTGCGGAATGGGGGCGATCGGCATTCAAATCGTGCGTCAATTGCAATCTCAAGGACACGAAGTAGTTATCATCGAATCAGATGACAACAATCGATTTTTGCATACTGCTCGTTCTCTAGGCGTTCCAATTATTCTAGAAGATGCTCGCCTAGAAGCTACCCTCAAAGCAGCAAATATCGATCGCGCCGAAGCGATTATCGTCGTCACTAGTGACGATCTCGTAAACGTAGAGATTGCCCTCACTGCCAAAGCGGTTGCTCCCAGGATATCAGTTGTCGTACGCGCTCAAGATTCGCAATTCGCGAGATCGATACAAGAGATTTTTGAGTTTGACAATGTATTATGTCCGACTGAATTAGCAGCGCCGTCTTTTGCTGCTGCCGCTTTGGGGGGAAGAATATTAGGCAATGGCATGACCGACGATTTACTTTGGGTGGCGATCGCAACGCTCATCACCTCTAACCACCCTTTTTGTGGCAAAATCGTCAAAGAATCGGCAATGGATAGCAATTTTGTTCCTTTATATATCGAACGCAAAGGCTATCTCATTCATAGTTGGGAAATTTTAGAAGCTCGTCTAATGGCAGGAGATGTACTATACTTGACAATGCCAGCCAACAGATTAGAACAGTTGTGGCGTACTAATGATTCTGAAATAGTAGTAAGTTAATCTAGAAATTCATAATTCATAATCTATGAATGATGTGAATTAAAAGCTGAAACTTTGATGATTTCGTCACTCGGTCGATGGAAGGGAATTAAAAGCCATTTTGAAACCTCCCTGACACAAGTATGAATACTAATTTCACATTAGACGTAATCTATAATTCATCATTCAAATACAAGTCCCTAGCTTCAAGAATTCAAGGAAATTTCATAATTCATCATTCATAATTCATCATTCAAATGACTTCGAGTAAATTATTACACGATCGACTTGCTTCGCTACTACTTTATCAATCGGTTTTAAAAGATGAAGTAGGTCAGTGTTTTCTCGAACTACTTCAAACCTTAAATAGCAATAAAAACGAACCAAAATTGCAAACTGTTACCTATATCAATTGCTTGCAAGCCTATGGCAGTTTGTTTAAAAATCTAGCAGCTAGAAATCAAAGCTGGTGCGATTATTGGGTAGAACAGATTTTGTATGATGACAATCCGTTTAGCCAACAAGTTCAAAAAGTTTCTTTAGCCAATTTACCGCGATCGCTGATTAATGCTGCCAAACACGATCTCAACATTTTACAAAAACTCTATCAATGTAGTCCGCAACAAATCAGTCAATGGGTGAAAACAGCTACGCAAAATATAGGAACGCCTAGTGCTTGGGAAATAACGCCTGTTTCTAAATCTTTTTTACATTGGCAGGAAAATTGGGAAGATGCTTTAGAAGATTTAGCTAATTACTATCGAGAACAGGGAACGGGAATTTTTGCTAAATATAAAGCGTTGTGCTGGCAAGAAGGACAATTATTAGAAATAGCTCATCCCGATCCTATTGAGTTAATAGAAATTGTCGGTTATGAATCTCAAAAGAAGCATTAATTAAAAATACTGAATTTTTATTAAATGGATATCGCGCCCTTCACGTTTTACTTTATGGAAGTCGCGGTTCGGGAAAATCATCTTTGGTAAAGGGATTATTAAACCAATATAATTCGCGAGGACTGCGCTTAATAGAAGTGAGTAAATCATCCTTAAAAGATTTGCCAATGATTATCGAAAAATTGCGCGATTTACCCCAAAAATTTATTATTTTTGTAGACGATTTATCTTTTGAAGAAGATGACGAAGCATTTAAATCATTAAAAGTTGTTTTAGAAGGAAGCTTAACTGCTAAAGCACATAATGTGATAGTTTATGCAACTTCAAATCGTCGGCATTTAATAAGAGAATTTTTTGGCGATCGCCCGCGTCCTAGTGATAGCGATGAAATTCATAATTGGGATACCGTACAAGAGAAATTATCATTTAGCGATCGCTTTGGATTGACCCTTACTTTTGAGCCGGCAAATCAAGATACTTATTTAGAAATTGTCACCCATTTAGCACGATTAGCTAATCTTTCTCTCGACAAAGATGAATTAGAATTTCGTGCCAAACAATGGGCAACTCGTCACAACGGACGTTCGGGAAGAACGGCGAGGCAATTTATCGATTTTCTCCAAGGAGAATTAGGAAGCACCAATTAATTTTTTTTTCTTTATTCATAGCTTGGTAGTAATTTTTTAGGATTGCGATCGCGTCGAGAATTTTTATTAAATTAAAAGGAAAAGGAAAGTTGGGAGAGAATGGTGTAGTCAGAAGTTGATGGATTAAGGATGAGGAAAAATTCTCTCTTGCCTTTCCTATTCTTGGGCTAGAAAAGGGCTTTAATAGTTATCATTAAAACCCTATTTGATTGGTTCTAGCTAAAAACGAAATTGCTTTCGCTGAGTCGGTTAGCTTGGATGCCTTGTAAGAGGACAATATCCTGACCGAAAGCTTCGATAATTGTGTCGCGACCCGAAGGACGCAGATTCCAATTAATACCTAAAGAAGCATAGCTAAGGCTAGTATTGGCAAAACCAATAACATCTCCTTCCCGACGATTGAAATCGAGAATCGCGTTAGCTTCGGTTGGGAGATTAGTATCATCGTTAGTAATCCAGAACTGGTCGCCGCCTCGACCGCCAGTGAGGAGATTGTTGCCGCCTCCGGTACCGACATAAAATTGGTCGAGGCCAATGCCACCGAAGATAGTATTGTTAGTTCCTGCGAAAACGATATCGTTGCCTCGTCCTAAATAGATGCGATTGCCGCCAACTGCGTTACTAACATCGACGCGATCGCTACCTCGTAGAGTATAAAGGGTATCATTATTCCCATCAAAATCTCCGGTCGGATTCGCCGTATCGAATACATCGTTGCCAAAGGTTCCAAAAATGGTTTCTTCGGGTTCGGGCGTAACGACATCGCCAATTACGGTATCCTGACGGAAGTCGAGGTTTTGAATGCGTTCGTCTTGTTCGCGGGGCGTATCCGCTTGAGCAAAGGGCGTTTGACCGAAGTTATCGTTAAGGTATTCTGCGAGGGCATCTTGTTCGGAACCGTCAGCAGCAAAAATTGCATCTCCGGTACGGGGTTCGTTTTCGGGTCGTGCTAAATCCACGCGATCGCGTTGCGAAATTGTATAACCATCGCCGCCATCTAACAAGAAGCTTAACGTTACCATCCTGAAGGTGCGATTCACATCCCCTACTAATTCGCCATTCTGCACGACAACATCAGCGACGTTGCCCTGTGCATCTTTGATCGCTAAAGATTGAATGCGACTTCCAGCAGGATTATCGAGATCGAAACTGAACGCCATACCGCCGACTTGCGGTAAGCGACCTTCGGCACTTGCAGGGTCTTTAGTGCTAGCTTCAATTCCATATTCAAGAATATCTTTCAATTCTTGGGCAGTTACGGTGACGAGGGAAAGACCGTTATTGAAGCTTAAAGTATTAGCAATATCAAGCTGGGAAATTCCGCCATCTGGTTTGCCCGTTAGGGGATTGCCTTCGGGAGGCAGGCGCACGGGTTCCGTTCCGCCAGGGGGCGTGGTAATTTGACCGATGCTGGCACGAATACCGCCGCCATTTTTGAGCGAGACAACAACGCTAGAATCAGTTTCTTGGGCGATAGCGAGGTTCGCATCTGCTGTCAGGTTGCCCAGGTTAGTTTCTTGGTTGCGAACACCATCGAGTCCGCCGCCAGCGCGATTGCCGTTGAGGAAGACGCTAGTAGTACCGAAGAAGTTACTATCTTGGGCAACGATAACCTCTCTCAAGTCATTGGTAATCTCAACCACTTCTGGATCGGGCGTTCCGCCAACGTCTATGACTCCTTGTTCGTCGGTAGCATAAGCGCCGCTAACTTCGGGATCGTAACTTTCGGGAACGATAAAACCGTCTTCGTTGAAATCGATGACCAAACGACCGACGTATTTATAATTGCCATCGGTATTGACAACCGCAACGGGATTGCCATCGGCATCTGTTTTAACGATAGGATAAACGCCTTGAGATGTATCTCCCGCGCGAAGGCGATCGCTTTCGTCGGTTAATCGAGTATTAGAACCGCCTGCAACAATAACATCAACGTTTTTAAGCAATCCTGCTAACTGCTGTTCGATTTCGATCTGCTGCATATGCGATAGCAGGACGACTTTATTCATCCCAGGATTGTTTGCTAGCAGTTCGTCAACCGATGCTTGAATGATGTTAGCTAAAGCTTGCAAATCGTTAGGATCGGATGGAGACACGCCGACATCGCCAGGAGAAGAAATCGTTGGCAGTAGCGGAGTAGTTGCACCAACAACGCCAATTTTCTCGCCATTAACGGTAATAACTGTACTCTTAGCGATCTTATTGGGAATCGTGCTAGCTTCTTGTCCGTCTTCGGTAACTAAACCTGCTAAGTTAGCATCGGTGCTGAAGTCAAGATTAGAACTTAGGTAAGGGAAATTTGTACCTGGATAAGTTCCATCCGCACTGGGAGAGATTAAGTTGTTAATAACTCCCGTTCCCCGGTCGAATTCGTGGTTGCCAAACGCGATCGCCTCAAATCCTAACTCATTTTGAATTAAAATATCCCCGCGTCCTACGCCGCCAAATGCTTCTTCGCTGGCATTAAAGAAGAGTCCGGGAATATAAGCATCGCCAGAAGACAAAGTTAGCGTATTTTCGTAATCTGCCTGACCGTCGCCGTTGCTATCTTGATTTCTTAGGGCGTTGAGAACGGCACTAAAGCGAGGCGCATCGTCCAAAGCAGCAATTCCGCTTTCTTGGTCGGAAGCGTGGAGGAGTTGCAAGGTAAAGGTTTCTGGTTCTGCTTCTCCTAACGTAAAGCGTCCGAGAATGGGTTCGTGGTCGCTTGCTTGGGTAGGGAAATCGACATTAAGATTCACGATATCAAATTCGCCATTTTCAACCAGATTATCAGTCGCTAACATCTGGTCGAGAATCTGCGAATTGCCCTGGAAGTTGAAGGTATAAGCGTTATCGTTGGGCAATTTATCGAGTAGATTGCTCAATATCTTATTTTCGCCTTCGCCCGTAAGTTTATCGATACTGGGCGAGAATTGAAAGGTATTGAGATCGCCCGTCACGATGACGTTAGCATCGGGATCTTCTGCCAAAATCCCGTTAACGTAACCGTTGAGGAATTCAGCTTGGGCGTTGCGTTCCGTCTCCCCTGCTTGAATAAACGGTTGAGTTGCCCCAAAAATCGGCGTACTGCCAACGCGAGATGTCCAGTGATTGTTAATTACACTAACTGTTTCGCCGTTGAAGGTAAAATCTGCCCTGAGTGGGTCGCGAGAGTCGTTTACTGTCGGGACATCTAGTGCTTCGATAGACTGTTCGTCAACCGAAACGCGATCGCTATTATATAAATATGCAACCCGAATATTTCCGCCCGGTTGACCGCCAGAAGTATCGTCTGCGGGGGCAACATCGAAGAATTCATAAGTCGGGCCGCCAGCAGCAGCGATCGCATCTGCTAATGCTTGCAGTGTCTCGCTAGCATCGGTTACGCCATCGTTTACCGACCCGTTATTGTCCTGAATCTCTTGCAATGCCAGAATATCGGGCGATTGGAGATTGTTGGTGATTTGAGCGGCAATTTCGGCGATTTGTTCGGTATCGGATGGGTCGAGGTTGAGAACGTTATAGCTAGCAACGGTAAGCTGGTTTTCTGTACCGACTAAAGTTGTCTCTTCTTGCCCCAATCCGCCATCGGTCACTTCAAACGCTTCAGTCGCAACGACCTCGAAATTGCCAAAGTTGTAGTTGACTACGCCCGTTACGTTGCCGAGTTTGTCGCGAGTCTTGACATTTGCTTCAAAATCTGCTAGGACATCCTCATCGAGTTGAATTTGGATGCGTTCGGGATTGGTATCGTCTTCTTGCAAAAGAATGCCGCCGCGAGAAGTCAATTCTGGAGTTGCTGAAGCCCCTTCATCTGCAACCGTCCAGATTTCGCCGAATTCATTGGTCGGAGAAACAGCAACGGCATCTTGTACCGTCACGCGCATTCCTTCTAAGCTTTCGTAGAAATCAATTCCGTCTTCTTCTGGAGCGAAAACCGTAAAGTTATCGTTCTCAACGATTTGAGTGGGCGGAACGCGACCCCCTTCCCCGATTAATGTAGATGTGGGTAATTCGTTTCCTTTTGAGAGGGTTAGGATTGTTGGGGTCGTAATTTGAGTAGTAGAAAGATTTCCCGTACTTGCACCGCCAGGCGTAAATTCTGTAACTGTACCTTCTACCTGCAATTCATCGCCTACTTGGACGCTGGGAGTCGATCGCGTGAAGATAAAAATCCCTTCAGAAGTCGCATTGTTGCCGTCACCCGTGGGATCTTGTAAGTAGAAACCGTTACTATCGACTGCGGTAACGATACCCGTCGTAGTAACGACTTGTCCGACAAGGGAAGATGTTTGACTTGCGCCTTGAATTTCAGAGATTTTAACCGTTTCGCCGCCATTATCGTCTTGTTTGCCCAGACGCGGATCGAGATCGAGAGGGAAGGGTAACTTAATCTCGATAATTTGCGTGTTATCCGGCCCTGGAGGACGACCACTACTAAATGGATAATTATTGTCGTTGGCAATGAGAATAGTATCTTCATCGACAACTAAGATATCTTCGATAGTAACGTAGGGGAATCGGAAGGTCGTACTGCCATCGCCGTCGATATCGTTAGGATCTTGGACGTTCAGCAGATCTACCAATTCTGATTTAAAGACGAAACCATCTTCATTGACGCGAGAGAAGTCAACCAAGAAGACTTTCTTAAATTCTGCCGCTTCGCCTTCGTTGGGATCTCGTTCGATAACCAAGAATTGATTGTCGTTAATTGGGGTAAAATCGCCGATCGCGTGGCTAGGATCGTCTAAACGATAGTATCCGACCAGTTCATCGGCATAGGAAGCGGTTGCTACATCATACTTATAGATGCGCAAAGCATTATCGGGATCGCCCGTTACAGACCCTTCTAGCAAGGGATAAAGGGTTTTGCGATCGCTACTGTATGCCATGCCTTCAAACCCGCGAGAACGGGGCAAATTAGCCTCTTCGGGATTGCTAATTATCGTGGGATTATCGGGGGATTTAACGAATTCTCCCGTAATGCGATCGCGTACTAAATCGCCCGTCGCTGGGAAGTCGGTAAAATACCCATCAACGCCCAATTCGATATACTGTTCGTACTCTTCCTCGGCGGTTTGAGGCGTTCCATCTTCATCAACGACTAAGAACCGTTCTTCGTCGCGAAAGGTGTAAGGATGAACTTGCAATCCTGCATCGTGGGCATCTTCCACAACTGGGAGAACTTCTCCGGTTTGCTGTTCGGTAATCTCTGGTACGCCATCGCCGTTGCCATCGACGGGGGTTTCTAACTCTTCGGTTAAAACGAAAGTGCGCTTCCAAGGCCCGATTCCTTTGGCATAAGACGCGACGAACTCTTGTAATAAGTTCTGTTCTTCGTTGTCATCCTGATTAATCAAGTCGCCGTAAGTCGTTTCGGCGGTAATTAAATCGGTTCCATAAACCGATGTGGGGTCGAAGTTAGGATCGCTGAAATTAACAACGATATCGTAGGGTTGGGCATCGAAGACATCGTATAACTGTACTAGTGGCGTATCTGCTAGTGGCGTTCCCGCTAAGAGATCGTTCTTAAGTTCGACCAGATTTTGAACTTCAAAGGACTGGATGAAGATACGTTCTGAATCGATAAAACCTTTGTTAAGTAAGGTTTCAACTAAGGGTTCTTCCAGAGAGAGTCCTTGTTTGTCAAAGTAGGTGGGATGTTTGGTTTCGGGATAAATACCAATTTTCTGCCCCGTCCGTGCTTCAATATCTTGTACGAGATCGATAACTTCTTCAAAGGTGGGAATCTCAAAAAGATCGTCATACTCTTGAGGGCGGTAATCGCGGGGTTGACGCGCCCGTAAGGTTTTGATTTCTGCTAGGGTAAAGTCTTCGGCAAACCAACCCGTTACCGATACTCCATCGACCAATTTAGTCGTCACGCGATCGCTAAATTCTGCTTTGTCAGCTACGTTTGTCGTAGTCAGCGATGAATCGACTTCGCCCGTTACAGGATCGACAACCCCTAACATGGGTTCGTGACGGGCAATTAAAACCCCATCTTTTGTACTGACTAAATCGGGTTCGATAAAGTCAGCCCCTTGTAGAATCGCTAATCCGTAAGCTTCTAATGTATGTTCGGGTAGAATGCCGCTAGCGCCTCGGTGTCCGATAACTAGAGGGTCTTGTCCGTTGAGGGGATTCAGGTTAGAAATATTAGGCGTAGCAATGGGCGCTTCTTGTAAAACGCCATTTGAATCGAATTGGAGTAAATACGGCCCGAATTCTTCGCCTACCCAGAAACTACCATCTTCTCCGACAACGAGGGATTCGGGGTCGAAATCTGCCCCCGTCAGGAAGCGTTCTTCGGTATTTTGGTTGGTGATTTCCCAAGGAATTAATCGATTGGGGTCGGATAGTTGCACGAATCCATTAATATCGACGCTACCGTCGCCACCTTCAGAACCCTGAAAACTGGGGTCTGCTTTATAAATCCTCAATAGATAATCGGAACTGTTAGCTTTTGCCCCAAAACCGTTATCGGAGAGGAACCAGAAGTTATTGCCATCAGCAAACTGAACGCCGCTAAAACCTTGAACGGGTTGTCCTGGGAATGGGCCTGTGCGATCGTTTTCTGAGATGGGATTGCCTTCCCCATCGTTACCACCTGCCGGAGGCCCGTCGGCAAAGGTATCGGCAGGCAGTTCGGCGAATCCTTCTAGTTCGGGACGCGGGACATCTTCTGGTTTAACACCAAACAACGTCTCATACATGAGTTCGTAAATCTTGGTATTATCCAAGGTGCTTGGCAACTTATCGGCATTCATGCCAAACGCTTTCGATACGATGCTGCCAGAGTTGTCTGGCGTTCCTTTCCACGCCACGCCAAAGGGATAAGTATTGCCATTTGCATCGGGTTGGGAAACGAAAGGATCGGTATTAGAACCCGTCGTTCCATCTTTGGGAATTTCTACCCCTGGTTCGGTGGTTGGGTTAACTTCTTCATTGCCTACGGGTTCATCTGGGTTTAATGGGTCGCGAACTTCTAAACCACCAGCTTCGCTATCAGCCGCCGTTAGTAGTAAAGTGTTAGGATCTTGGTTTCTGATGAAATCCATTGCAACGCCGATCGCGTCGTCAGCGCGTTTAGCTGCTTCAATCGCACCGGCTGCATTATTATCATTACTGAAGTTATCCGTCCCTTCCTCTTCCATCACCACCATAAACCCATTGGGGTTCTGGGAAATGATGGAAAGGGCAACTTCTAACATCTCGGCAACTGTCGGCGGATCTTCGTTACCTGGCTGTCCGTAATTCCCCAATCCCTCTGCGGCATTGACTTCTTCGGGTTCGTCATTATAGGTATCTTCGGCTGCAAAAATTCCTAAAACTTTCTCGGTTCCTGGGGGCAGATTTTGAAGTTCTTCGAGAGTATAGACGACGGTATAACCTTTTGCGATCGCTTCTTCAACTAAGTTGCGTCCGTCTTCTCTGGTTCCTTCTTGTCCGAAACGTCCAATCGTACCGACGGGAAGATAGTCAATCTCGCCGCCGCCAAGAATTACATCAACCCCAGATTCAATAATCTGTGCGGTAATGCTATTAGTATTGTCGCGATTGTCTACCTCAGCTAAGAAAGCGCCCGTACCGGGTTCGGCAATGATACCAGAGTTAATAATTGCGGTGGCTTTTCCGGCTTTAATTGCCTCTTCCATGACGGTTAAACCCGTTCTTCCAGAGGCAGGAACGACGGGATTGCCATTTTCATCCAAACCATAAGAACCAGCATGAACTTTTACACCCGTAGCATGAGTTATTGCCCCTGCGTTGGATGTACCCGTAAGCCGATCTTTCATATGTCCGAGATAGACTCCCGCATCGGACATCATATCCCAGTTGAGTCGTCCGTCTGGGCCATAATAGGCAAAACGGGCAGCCGCGTAGTGAGAAGGACTGGTTCCGTCTGGATGGATAAAGATAACGTTGCCTGTATCTTGTGTAGCAGGTGGCGCAGGTTCGGGATCGGGTGCGGGGGCTTGCGACGGCAGTTCTGTATCGAACAGCGTCTCGTACATGAGTTCGTAAATCTTGGTGTTATCCAGGGTACTCGGCAACTTATCTGAGTTCAAACCGTAGGTTTTCGCAACAATGCTGCCAGGAACATCTGATGTCGTTGCCCAACCCACGCTAAAAGGATATTCATTGCCATTGGCATCAGGCGCAGAAATAAAGGGTGCAGTATCTCTTCCCGTCGCCCCATCCAAAATATTTTCTGTTCCGTCTTCCGTGGTGGGATTGGCTTCAACCGATCCTACAGGGTCGTCTGCATCGTCTACTTCTAAACCGCCTGCATCGCTATCAGCAGCCGTAATTAACAGCGTATTGGGATTTACGGTATCGATAAACTTCTGCGCTACCCCAATTGCGTCGTCTGCCCTTTTCGCAGCTTCGATTAATCCTGCGGCATTATTATTATTACTAAAATTGTCCGTCCCTTCTTCTTCCATCACTACCATGAACCCGTTAGGATTCTTGGAAACAATGCCGAGGGCGGCTTCTAACATCTGGGCAACCGTTGGCGGATTTTCATTTCCAGGTTGTCCGTAATTTCCTAAACCTTCTGCGGCATTGACTTCTTCGGGTTGGTCGTTGTAGGTATCTTCGGCTGCAAAAATCCCCAGGATTTTCTCGGTTCCTGGGGGCAAATTTTGTAATTCTTCGAGGGTATAAACGACGGTGTAACCTTTTGCCCTAGCTTCTTCTACTAAGTTGCGTCCGTCTTCCCTAACGCCTTCTTCTCCAAAACGTCCTTGTACGCCAACGGGCAAGTAATGAATCTCGCCGCCACCTAAAATTACATCAACGCCAGAATCGACGATTTGGGCGGTAATGCCGGTAAAATCGCCACGGCTTTCTGCTTCGGCTAAAAATGCTCCCGTACCTGGTTCGGCAATGATACCAGAGTTGATAACGGCGGTAGCTTTTCCTGCTGCGATCGCTTCTTCTAGGATAGTCGTACCTTGCTTTCCAGAAGCGGAAACGACGGGATTGCCGTTTTCATCTAAACCAAAAGAATCTGCTTGTACTTTGACTCCCGTTGCATGAGTGACTGCCCCAGCATTGGATGTTCCCGTAAGCTGGTCTTTCATGTGTCCTAGATAGACACCCGCATTGGTCATTTTATCCCAATTGAGCCTTCCATCTGGGCCGTAGTGGGCAAAACGGGCAGCCGCGTAGTGAGAAGGGCTAGTTCCGTCTGGATGGATAAAAATAACGCTGTTGTTATTCGCCATATATACCAAATCTTGTTAAGAAACCTTCAAAATGCGTTCCCAAGTACAAGAGTCTAGAAAATTCCCTGGACTCCTGCGCTGACAACGTTTCCCATTTAGTAGAGTTTCATTTGCAGATTAAGAAATGAATAGGCTGGGGTTAAATTTTTTTGGCAACTTTGTATCCGTAATTACATTGCAGCGAATGAATTGTTACAATTTATTTTTTTGTTCGATTTTTGCAATCGCTTTACAAAGATTACTTAATATCGCGCGATCGCTTTTTTACTTAACTCATAGCAAATTTAAAACTGCTATTATTTAAAATCTAGACTATTACAGATTGCTGGTTTTTAACAATAAACTATTTTAAATATAGTTATTTTGTGAGTAAATCTTTCATTAGACATCTCCGAAATAGAAATAATTTTGATAAAATTCTCATAACAATGAATTTTGCTAATCCTAAATGAGTTCTGTATTAAAATATATTAATCAAAATCCTCAAGAAGCACAAAGGCTAGTTG
>JAAUUT010000138.1 GCA_012031035.1 Candidatus Altimarinota bacterium
GGTTGTGCTTCTCTTGCCAAATGTTTGAGGATCTGTAATTCTACATCCATTATGCTCTCCGTCTTGTAGAGATTTATTGTCTTGGTTTCTTCATTTTAATTCTCGGAGAGTGACAAAAGAGGGATAAGACAGGGAATTGATTCCCCGGCGGTTATTGTGACTGCTGCAAGATATGAGTTTTAATGGACTTTATATATTAGTTCCGAAATTGATTTCCTTGCGGCTAATGCAACTGCTGCAATATTTCAGTAAGACAGAAAAAAGCTTAACAAGGTAAAATCTAAACCGTGCTAGCGATCGGTTAAAAAATTACAACTGGTCACTGGTCACTGGTCACTGGTCACTGGTCACTGATTTAGTTATGCTTGCTAAGAGAATTTTGCCTTGTTTGGATGTTAAAGCGGGTCGCGTCGTTAAAGGGGTGAATTTTGTAGATCTTAAAGATGCTGGCGATCCGGTAGAACTTGCTAAAATCTATAATGATGCGGGCGCAGATGAATTAGTTTTTCTCGATATTACTGCCACTCACGAAGATCGCGATACGATTATTGACGTGGTGTATCGGACGGCGGAACAGGTTTTTATTCCGTTAACCGTTGGCGGAGGCATCCAATCCTTAGAAAATATTAAAAATTTGTTACGAGCCGGAGCCGATAAAATTAGTATTAATTCGGCAGCGGTACGCAACCCCGATTTTATTAACCAAGCCAGCGATCGCTTTGGCAAACAATGTATCGTCGTCGCGATCGATGCCAGACGGCGCAACGATCCTAGCAATCCTGGCTGGGATGTTTACGTGCGCGGCGGCAGAGAAAATACGGGAATAGATGCGATCGCGTGGGCAGAAGAAGCCCAAAAACGCGGGGCAGGAGAGTTGTTAATCACCAGCATGGATGCAGATGGAACCCAAGCAGGATACGACTTAGAACTGACTCGTATCATAGCAGAACGAGTAGAAATTCCCGCGATCGCATCTGGTGGTGCTGGTAACTGCCAACATATATATGAAGCACTCACCCAAGGCAAGGCGGAAGCAGCGCTATTAGCTTCCTTACTTCATTACGGACAGTTAACTATCTTAGAATTGAAAACCTATTTACAAGAACGTCAAGTTCCTACAAGAATGCTTTAGGATAACATCTTTAGACATTCTTAAGGTTGCAAAACACCATTCTCTACCTTAAAAATATGTATTAGAATAGACTAAAGTTAACATTTTTTAAAATATGTTGATTCCAATTCTCATTTTTGATGTGGCTCTGGTTGCCTGGTCGCTGCATCTGATGCAAGAGGCATTCGAGCAACGTGAATTCTCGCTCATGTTGGCTGGAACCCTAGTAGCTCTAGCGGCTGCGGCGATGCTAGTCGTTTATTTTTTGATGGGTCATTGTTTGAGTTATTTAATTTAAGCGCGTTATTTTGCCGATAAAGTTGCGATCGGCTCAATTGCTATAAGTTTATTTTGTTGATTAATTTAATTAAAATTATTAAACACTTGACGAACTCGAAAAGTTTAAGGCATTATAATAAATGCACGATACGGGGCTATAGCGCAGTTGGTAGCGCGTTTGAATGGCATTCAAAAGGTCAGGGGTTCGACTCCCCTTAGCTCCATTTTAGATTTAGCTAGAATCCCGTATCTCATAAACCTTATGCCATTTGGTTCAATCGAATCCTGGCAGGTTTAATTGAGTAGCGTTGGAATTGTTAGTTTTTTGGTTTTACTTTTTGTAGCTTGAGTTTTAGCTTTTTCTTGGCGGATGCGTTCTAATAAGACTGATGCGGGTTCGTCGTTGGGGTCTTGGGGTACGAGTTCGCCTCGAAATGCTTTGGCGAGGATGGATTGATTGATGAGGGTTTCTAGGTTATTTTGGATTTGGGATTTTTGGTTTGCGATCGCGTCTGCAAGTTTGAATAGGGATTCGATGCGGCGGACGATTTCAAGTTGTTCTGCGAGGGGTGGTAAAGGAATAGGAAGCCTTTTCGCTTCATCACTATTAATATTGTTTACGCCACTTGTAGAACGCAATGGAATTTCAATTTGCAATCTAATTTCATAACTAGAAAACCATAAATTTAAATATTCAGGATTGACTAATTGATGATTAGGTCTAATACGAATTAAATATCCGGCATAAGCAAAGTTTTTTTCAGCTTCAGTTACAATCGCTGTTCTACCAACTAAGGAAACACTACCATTGAGCGAATCATTAAAATATCGCCTGGGAGCAAACTTACTTTTTCAAATTCTTCTTTGGTTAAATCAGCGTATTTTAAATCCAAAGCATCTATAGTTCCGTTAACAATATTAGGTATCCGAAGTACAGGAATCCCATTGACATCATAATTACATTTCTTTGATGTTCCATATTTCAAACTTTTTACAATATCTCCTACTGTAGTTAAATACCAAGTATCAGATAAACCGTTAGTCGCTTGAGGTGAATGATGTAACAACATCTCAGCAGGTTCAACATCTGGATTATTCTCGCGCCAATCGGCTGTTAAATCGCCACGAAAGGCAGCAGCAAGGACAGATTGACGAAATTGGTCTAGGAGGGGTTTAATTGCGTCTAGTTCGGTTTTGACGCGCTGACTCCTCTCCTGTAACGCTTCGATTTTGGCGACGATTCGTTTTTGTTCGTTGAGGGGAGGAATATCCATTTCTATCTGACTAAGTTTGTTGAGATATACTCCTTTTTGTGCAGTACCTTTTGCTTTATTAGTTAATTCTGTCTGAATTCGTGGAGAGTGAAGCTGATACATCAGAAATTTTGGTGTAACGCTAACTGGTGTGAGAACAGCAACACTTCTTTGAAGTGTAAATCGTTGAATTCCATTTGGTACTACTGTTGCTCTACCAATTGCACCAACAATGGTCAATAAAACATCTCCAAAACTTACTCTAGTTCGTTTATCTTCACTTTCAAAATCTACTATTTCAATATATCTGTATTCTTCATTAAAGTTAATGTAGCCATTTTCTATATTCCTAGCACTAAGCATAGGTAAACCACGATCTTGCTTTTTTGGTGGATTATGAGAACCATCAACTAATTTATCTGTTATTTCTTTTAAAGAGGCTGAAGTCCATCCATCCGGTAAATTCTTTAACATTAATCTCCTACTTTTTCTTTTTGCCAGAATGGTAAAGAGGCTCTGTATCTAATAAAACTTGACGATGCACTATTCGCCAAATCCTTTCAAATAATCTTTATTGGTAGATAAATCAGGGGGTGCTTCCAAGCACCCTACTAGAGTTTCCGCAGCTTCTAAAGCAGATACGCTAGATTTGGGTTTCATTCTTTGAGCGATCGCCAACTTCTAAGCCTTCCATAAACCTCAAGATTTCTTGTTGTGTTAGGAGCAAAAAAGTCTTCAGCTTTTCAACAACCATCTTTTCTATATCCATAAACTCTTACCCTAAAAAATTAACTAATCAAAAATTGAAACTATTCTAATATTTGTAACGCGGTACATTGGCTTGGTTGATTTTTCTGTTGTTAGAAATTCCTCTGCACCTACAGATAAGGCGGCTGCTATATGAAGTGCATCCATTGCTGCCAAACCATATTGATAAGCAATTTGATAAGCATCTTGTAAAAGTTTTTCTAGATCTAATGCCCAATGAGTAACGGCATTAAAAAAAGTTTTCATAAAATTTTAGCTTCTTCTGTTTGTCGATTATAAATTGCTTTGGGCAAAACTTCTAACTTGATAAAAAGACTAGAAGCAAATTCACGTTCGGAGTCCTCTAATATGGCAAAAGCTTTTTGAGCAAGTTCTTCTTCGCCACGCACCGCCGTCACTAATACTCCAGAATCAATAAAAGTAATCGTCATTGAGTTATTTTTTCTACCCCACCTCGGCGGTTAGCAATTTCTTTTTCGATTGAATCTCGATTTAGTAACGGTTCCCCAGTAGCAACTATTTTGGCTCGAATTTCTCTTAATTGCTTTCCCAATGAAGTTTTAGGTAAAATTTGTTGTTGGTCAGATCTTTTTAAGTAAAGAAACTCTACAAATTCCAAAACTTGTTGCTGTTTATCGGAAGGAAGGGATCGCCACTTTTCTAGTAACTCTTGCTCGGCTATACTCATCTTTATTACACCTGCTTAACTTCTCAAACTAACGACATATTTATTCTAAAATTACTGCATCATCTTTTGTTTCTTCTTCCTCTAACAAAGCTGTCAACTCTTCCATCTGGGTCAAAGCAATCTGCAATCTCTCCATAATCTCAGCAGCAATTATCTCCGGTTCGGGTAAATTATCCCCACTCTGCAAACTCTCATCCCGCAACCAGGAAATATCGAGATTATCTCCCCGCTTAGCAATCTCTTCTCTAGTAAAACACCGCCAACGTCTCAACTCGCCTAAATCGGTACGCGGACTCTTACCATTAGCATCGTCGCCATAACACTCCTCAAAATCCTTGAAATGCGATCGCATCAAAGGAATACGCTTGCCAAAACTCGGCATATTCGTCCGTAAATCGTAGAACCAAATTGCCTTAGTATTGCCTTTCTCTGTCGTTCCTCTCTCGAAAAACAGGACATTGGTTTTGACTCCTTGGGCATAAAAAATCCCCGTAGGCAATCTCAAAATCGTATGCAAATTGCATTTATCCATCAAATCTGCCCGAATTTGCCGCCCTTGTCCGTCCTCAAACAAAACATTATCTGGTAATACTACTGCCGCCCTTCCTCCTGGCAACAATCCCCTATAAACGTGCTGCAAAATGCCAACTGTTTGTTAGAAGTCGGAAAAGTAAAATCATCCCTTGTCGGTCTTCCGCCTCCTTTCTTCGTCCCAAAAGGCGGATTCGTTAAAATCAAATTCGCTTTACTAAGTCTTTGCCCGTCACCCGATAACGTATCTCCTAAAGTTACTGCCCCTTCGATGCCATGTAGCATCATATTCATCAACAGCAAACGATGGGCATCCTGTACCAATTCCATCCCATAAAACGCTTGATAGCGTTGGAATGCCTGTTCGGATTCGCTTAAGTCGAATAAACCGTCAGTATGTTGTTTAATATAGCGGTCGGCAGCAATAATAAAACCGCCCGTTCCGGCGGCGGGGTCTTGAATTAATTCCCCAGCTTGGGGTTTCATCAAAGAAACCATGCAATCAATCAACGGACGAGGGGTAAAATACTGACCCGCACCCGATTTCTTCTCGCTGGCATTCTTTTCCAACAACCCTTCATAAAGGTCGCCCAATCCTTCTTCCTTGGCAGAATACCAATCTAACTTATCGATATCAGTCACTAATTTATTGAGAATTCTTGGCTGTTTTAAGGCAGTTTGAGCATTAGCAAAAATCGCTTGAACTTGAGTTGACCCACTCGAACCCAACTGCACTAAAAGATTGCGATAAAAAGTCAGTTGGTCGATGCCTTCAAAGGCGACCAAATCTATCCACCGATAACCTGAAGGCAATTCTTTGTCCACTCCCGTTTCCTGTGCCATTTTGAGGAAAAGAAGGTAAGTTAGTTCGGTAACGTATTGTAGATAAGTAATCCCATCATCTCGTAGGACGTGGCAAAGATTCCAGAGTTTAGCAACAATATCGGTAGTGGCGTTCATTAAATAAGATTTATAGTTTAATTAAGTTGACAAACAATTAATATTTACCAATTTTTGCGACGACTTCAGCACTTTTTCAATCCAAATGAAGCAGAAAAGTTGCTAATCCAATCCCAAATGAAGTTTAATAGCCGCATCTACTAACTTCATAGTTATCTCATTTAAGCAACCTATTGTATTCTCTTCTAAACGCTGTTTTGAGATTGTTCTCACTTGCTGCGCTTGTATTTTAGACGCTTTTGGCAAACTACTTTCAGAAGGTTGCACTAAAACTTCAAATGGGTAAACGCGACTAATTTTAGATGAAATGGGCAAAATCGTTACAGTTGTTGCGGCGCGGTTGTTAATGTCATTGCTGACTATTAGCACGGGGCGACGTTTAGCCATTTCTGAGCCGAGCGCGGGGTTAAGATTAGCATAATAGATCTCACCACGTTTCATTACTCAAGCCATCTGCGATCGCCGCATCCCAATCGGCATCTATTTCCGTTGAAGCTTCTGCGTAGGCTTGTTCTAATTCTTTCTCCTTTAATAACTCTAATGCCGCTTCAATCACTTGCGATCGCGATTTACAACCTTTGAGATTTTTATAGGTTTCGACAAAAGTTGCCAAAGCCGGAGATAAAGTTATCGAGATTTTTGCTGCTTGCATTTGCTTACCAGTTAGTAAGTAAAATCTGTCCTACTATCTATTCTATCCTAGTTCTTCCCAGATTCGGGTATTAATATTGCTTAAAATTTCCTCCAATTCCCCACCAAACACTCGATCTATTCGCTTAAAACCGCCTTGGGCCTGAAACTCTCCTCGGTCAAAAGCTTCTTTATCAACAATGGTTTCTATCTTCAACTGCTTACCGATTCTCTCCAACCACTTCCTTTGTGGTAGCGTCCAACTGCGAGAGGCGAGGATCTTTTTCAATGCCTTATCAACTCTTTCCTCGTAAGAAATTAAAGCATCTCCCAACGCCGCCTGACGGATAAACCCGATGATACTGGCAGCGATATCCTCATTGGTCATCTCTCGCCATGCCACCTGCAACGTTTTCTCGGTATAACCCGCTCCATCTAACAATAATCGAATTTCCTTCAATTGCTGTCTGGTTAATTCGCGAGGACGCTGCGTAACGACCATTAAGGCGGGAATTTTATTCAAATTCTCCTGTAAAAAGGCTTTAAACCCTTCCAATAATCTTCAGGTTTAGTCGCATTACCGTATCCCGTTTCCACTCGTCGTAACTCATCGGCATGACGAGAAATTAAAATAGGTTCTCTACCGCCATCTCGCCTATCTAATATTTCGGCAATCTGCCCTTTATCTTGGAACCATTGGGCTATTTGTTGAGGCGTACTCTGCTTGAGATGTTCTACCATCTCTGGCATGGTCATCCCTACTAAAGTTTCAATCTGTTCTGTGCTGCTTTCATTTAACTCTTTTCGCTTTCTTTGCAGTTTGGCGATTAGCTGTTCGACGATTTCTGGCAAAGCTTCGGCATGGTTAACGGTCGATAATTCCTCCACCAACTGCGTAAAAGAAATATTAGGATTCACTACTACAGGTTTCATCGTTGAAACGGGTGAAATTCCCTCATAAAGATCGACGGCATCAAAAATCCGAAATACTTTCTTGCCAATCTCGTCACATCGTCGAGTTGCCCGTCCTAACATCTGTTCGTAAAGAATTCTAGAATTGACCCGCCGCAAAAACACCAGATTGCAAATAGGGGGAACGTCAATTCCTGTCGTTAACAAATCTACCGTAACGGCAATCTTAGGATTGACTTCATTTTTGTATTCGCGAATCTTTTGTAAGGGCTTATCTGCATTGCCTGTAATTTTCATCACCGCGTTATCTTCCACGCTGCCATATACGTTTTCTAAAGCCGTTTTGAGTTGGTCAACCACAATATCGGCATGGCTATCCGTGACGCAGAAAATTAAAGTTTTTTCTAGTAAGGAAGGGTCAAGGTATTGGGCTAGAGTTTCGCAGACGACGCGATTAAATTCTTCAGTTACAACCCGCCGATTAAACTGTTCGATTTCAAGCTTGACTTCATCGGGCGCGTGAACTAAATCGAGTTGTCCCGTTTTTGGGTCAAAAAATTCCATTGCCTCCCCAGCATTCCAAACCATCCCGTCTTCTGATAGCTGGGTGATGATGCGGACGGGCGGTTCGTAGTCAATTAACCAACCGTCAATTACTGCCTCGCGATAACTGTAAGTAAAAACGGGTTCTCCAAATATTTGAGTTGTATGTAAGGCAGGCGTGGCAGTTAAACCAATCTTGACTGCATCAAAATAATCCAAGACGCGGCGGTATTTGGAAATATAGTCATTGAAATCGCGATAAATTAATTCAGTTTCGCTCAATTCAGAGTCGAGTAAATATCCCCGATGACATTCATCGACAATGATACAGTCGTATTCGTCTGCTGTTAAAAGTTGCGCGTCATCGCCCCGATAAAATAGCCGTTTGACAAAGCTTTGTACGGTGGCGATATGTACTTTAGTATCGCTGTCAATTGACCTATCTTTGAGTTCTTTGATGTCAAAAATATCCGAGAAAGTTTGCAGATTTTCTAAGCGCGTCTCTTTAAAAGCATTTACCGTCTGTTCTCCGAGGGCACTGCGGTCAACTAAGAACAAAATCCGCCTAAATCGTTTACTTTTAAGCAATCGATAAACGAGAACGATAGCGGTTTTCGTTTTCCCCGTTCCCGTTGCCATTGCCACTAACAGTTCCTGCCGATTATCTGCTAATGATGTTTCAACGGTTTGAATTGCATTAATTTGATAAGATCGCAGTTCGATATTATAGTTGAATGCTTCCTGGCTTAATTGCTGATGCGAGACATCCAAGTCTTGTGCCAAAGTTTTCGTTAACCCTTCGGGACTGTACCAAGTGGGAAGAGGGCGGCGTAAATTATCCGGTCGGCGTAAGTCGCAAAACCAAATCCCACTTTTAGTACGAAGTTGCTGTAAGAATTCGCGTCCATTGGTCGCAAAACAAAAGGGACTTTGTATTCTCCCCAAGGACTTCCATCGACTAGGGTTTCTTCTCCAATGATGCGATAGCCCTCACTGTAGCGTTTGGCTTGGTCGATAGCGGCTGAAACATCTTTACACTGCCGTTTTGCCTCAACCAGCGCAACGATTTGTAGTCCGACAAATAAGGCATAATCTGCCCGTCCGTTTTGGGTTGGATATTCACCAATGGCAAGATTTCTACCTTTTTCGGGACGAGTTCCTTTGTTATAGGTTAAGTTTTCTGAATCGGCTGACCATCCGGCTGCCCTCAGTTGTGCGTCAATGAGGCGACGGGTTTCAGTTTCATCTAAATCTATTTGAGTTTCTGCCTGTTGTGCTTTAGCAACTGTTTGTTTAATCAGTTGGTTTGATTGGCTGACAGTTTGTGTTTGCAGTTGTTCTAATCGCTGGAAGGCTTCTTGAGCTTGTGCTTCGGCTTCTCGTAATAATTGTTCGGTAATTTGCCTGAGTTCTTCCTCTTGTGACGCTTTTGCTTGGGCTAGTTCTGCAAAGCTTCTATTCTCCTGTGCCAATAAGCGCAAGCGTTCTAGTTCTTGTTTTAGGACTTCTGTTTCTTGAGAGGGTTCGGGTGGCGGGATAAATGCCCCTGGGTTGAAGTTTTTATCGGCGGTAAAAGTACGATGAAACCAAATTCCTAGCTGTCGCGCATATTTGAGGCTACTCAAGGCAATTCGATGGTCGCCTCTTCTTTGATGCGTTGCATTGTTCCCCGCCATTCGCAGTTCGTGAAATAACCGTTCGACTTCTCCAGGGAGAAGGTTATTATAAGATAAACGGTTAAGCAATCTTATTTGCGGTTCTTCTGCGTCGGCGTACAGTCCCACCTTGGCTGCTACTAGCTGCGCCAGCAACTCTCCAAACTGCCTTAGCTTCATCAAACAGGTTACGGGATCTTCTTTAAAATATCGTTCTGCCATTGTTCCCAGTCGAACTAGCTGGGAGTCGTGAGAGTTGAGGAAGGCAAAGTTTGGGGAAACTGGCATTATAGTAACGCTGTCTTTACTTATTTGTTAAATTACCCAGGCTTAGATCGGGAATTATACTCGTTTTTAAAATCTTTATCATCGATGCTACTTATTTGAGAGAATAAGAAACAACTCTGGATAATTTCGCTACAAAAGTTTATCGTTCATGTTATGCAAACCCTGGACACTTCCAAAACAACCACAATCTCTGCTCCCGAATTTGACACGGTGATTCACAGACGCAAAACTCGTCCGGTTAGAGTTGGAGATGTCACGATTGGCGGCGGTTATCCGGTCGTAGTGCAATCGATGATTAACGAAGATACTTTGGACATTGAAGGTTCTGTAGCTGCGATTCGTCGCTTACACGAGATCGGCTGCGAGATTGTCCGCGTTACTGTCCCTAGTATGGCTCATGCTAAGGCAATGGCCCAAATTAAAGAAAAACTCGCTAAAACCTATAAACCAGTTCCCCTAGTTGCAGATGTTCACCATAACGGCATGAAAATTGCCTTAGAGGTGGCAAAACACGTTGATAAAGTACGAATTAACCCAGGGTTATATGTTTTTGAAAAACCGAGATCGGAACGCACAGAATTTTCACAATCAGAATTTGACGAAATTGGCGAAAAAATTCGCGAAACTTTAGAACCTTTAGTAATTTCCTTGCGAGAACAAGGCAAAGCGATGCGCATAGGCGTAAATCATGGTTCGCTTGCCGAAAGAATGCTCTTTACTTACGGCGATACACCTTTGGGAATGGTCGAATCTGCCATAGAATTTTTGAAAATTTGCGAATCTCTCGATTTCAAAAATTTGGTAATTTCGATGAAAGCTTCGCGCGTTCCTGTAATGCTATCAGCTTATCGGTTGATGGCTAAGCGCATGGACGAATTAGGCATGGATTATCCGTTGCATCTCGGAGTAACCGAAGCAGGCGATGGCGAATACGGTCGCATCAAGTCTACAGCAGGGATTGCTACCCTTTTAGCGGAAGGACTTGGGGATACGATTCGCGTTTCTCTGACCGAAGCACCAGAAAAAGAAATACCCGTTTGCTACAGCATTCTACAAGCGTTGGGACTTCGCAAAACGATGGTAGAATACGTTGCCTGTCCGTCCTGCGGTCGTACTTTGTTTAATCTCGAAGAAATATTACATAAAGTTCGAGAAGCCACCAAACACCTGACGGGTTTAGATATTGCCGTCATGGGATGTATCGTCAACGGGCCAGGAGAAATGGCAGATGCAGATTATGGTTATGTAGGCAAACAAGCGGGTTACATCGCCCTCTATCGCGGACGCGAAGAAATTAAGCGAGTTCCACAAGAACAAGGCGTAGAGGAATTGATTAATTTGATTAAAGCTGACGGTCGTTGGGTCGAACCATAATTCGCGTAGGATAGTGGTTGGATGGGGAAATCCCATCCAACCATTTGATAATTCAATTAACCTTGAGCAAAAGTGGTTCTGTACTCTTCGAGTAAGTCGTCTAATTCTTCCAACGCTTGAGTAACATCCAGGCGTAACGTTCCTAAATTGGGCTTTTCTAAGAGTTGTACTAAAAATTCTCGCTTGCTAGCAACTAAAGCGATTTTTTCTTGAAGCATTGCTTTATCCATACTAAATATTTCCTGTAACTGGCATTAGCTTTTAGCTTAAACCAAATATGCTTTGACACTCCACGGGCTGACGGGATGATGCACTAGTCAAAAGCAAGCTGTGTAGGGATTTAAAGCCAATTATGGTAAAAAAAGAATCGTTTATTGGAAAACAGTGATTTAAAAAAATGCGATCGCCAATTGATTACTGAATTGATAGCAAAATTTGAGAACAACTATTAATTACTTTAATCGTAATAATTTTAGATTCAATTAATCGAGTTTCATGGGCTAATTTTCCCGTCCCAGCATTAACAGGATAAGCAGGAAAACAAGCAGCACTCAAACTCAACCGCAAACAATTTTCTTGAGAAATTTTTATACAAGTTGCTTGCAAAGGAATTTTGATAGGTAATTCATCCGAATCAATCTTTATATATCCCTGAGTAAAATTATAAACTCGACCGTCAGGATAAACTTGAGATAATACCGCACAAATATCGAAACTAGGTGCATCTGCTTGACAATCAATTATTATTGTTATCTCTCCTACAATACTTAAATCTTCTGTTAAAGGATCGGATGTATAAGTTAAAACATCGTTACGACAATCAATACTAGAACGGTCAAAAGCTCCCGCAGGAATTGTTGCATGACCGCCTAATGCAGGGACGGGTCGCCAAGGATCGTGAACTAAGATATCTTCAAAAGAATTATTAACAATAGTTTCTACTAATTTCCCATCATCTTCTCGAATATTAGCTAAACCATTACTGGTTAAATAATAATATTTGTGATTATTATCGGGAAATTTATCAAAATAACGCCATCGATTGCTACCCATTTCAAACAAACAAATGGAAGGAGTATTTAATAATTCTGAATCGATTCCCTTAAGGAATTTATTGAACCAAGCAACTTGCAAGCGATCTATAGGACTTATTGCAGATTCTCCATAATCAATTGCTCCCAGTTTTCTTCCCCAAGGTAAATGCGCCCAAGGTCCGATAATTAAATACTGAGGAAATGGCGCTTGTCCTACCATTGCATGATAAAGATTCAATGTTCCTCGTAAATAAGGATCGAACCATCCCCCAATATGCAACATCGGTAAATCGACATTTTGAAGTAAATTTTTCGGCGAAAGTTTCTCCCAATATTCATCGGGATAGGGATGATTTAACCAATCGTGATAAAACGAATCGGGGGCTAATTCTTTGAGTAGATTGGGATTAGCGGGAATTAAATCGTTTAATGGCAAATTTCGAGAGGCTAAATATAACTTTTGAAAAGCGACTTCATCTTCTTGTAATCGTGCCGTTTCTGCTGCGAGTTGAATTGCCCAACCTAAATTTGCTTGCCAACAAAATGCTTTATTTTCATATGCCCAATCGCTATATAAATCGTAAGCAACCATCGACGGACAAATAGCTTTTAAAGCATTAGGACGATTAACGGCTGCATATAATTGAGTCATTCCTTGATAAGAAAAGCCATACATTCCGACTTTCCCCGTACTGCCAGAAAGTTGAGATGCCCAATTTACCGTATCATATCCATCATTTATTTCATTAGTAAAAAGCTCGAATGTTCCTTGCGATGTTCCTCGTCCTCGCACGTCTTGAATGACAACAATATAGCCTTGGGCGGCATACCAACTTGGATGCGCATAAACAACTGTAGAAGCTATTTCCCTTCCATAAGGTTGACGCATTAATAAGACGGGAAATTGTTCGGAACTATTAGGACGATAAATATCGGCATCGAGTAAAATGCGATCGCGCGTATACATCGATGCGGTTTCTTTTATGATTTTAAACATGAGGAATTCAACAAGATACTAATGAATCTATTCGTTGAAGTACGCTTAAATCTTCCTCATCTAGTTGTTCGGGAATGCCACTACGAATGAGTTCGGAAAAATCTTCGTTAGGAACCATAAAACAAAGCGCATACAATCGTTGAGAACTTGTATTTCTGATTTCATGAATTCCTGTCGGTCGCACTAATAAACTATCTCCAGGACGCAAGGGAAGCATTTTTCCATCGCAAATCGCCATTCCTTCGCCTTTGAGAATAAAAAACATTTCTACAGCAAAATGATGGCGATGGGTAGGGGTGCTTCCGCCTGGGTCGAAAATTTCTACGCAAACGGTGAGAGAATCATCGGCAATAGATGGGTCGAAAACAATTGCTAGGCGATTAGTATCCTGCGGACTAATACGGAAGACTTGATAGTCTTTGGGGGACTTGACCACAGAAATCATGCAATGCTCGTTCATTATTCCTCTTCGCGATCGCAGACTAATACGACAATACTCGTCTCTTCTAGTTTACTTAAACGATCGAAAGTATAAACGATTAGCTTCGCCAGATAGCATCTGCCACCTTGCAGACATCGGATATTTGAGCGACATCGTGAACGCGCAAAATATCGGCAGAACCCGCGATCGCAGCACAGCAAGCGGCAGCAGTGCCCCAGACGCGCATTTTTGGGTCATTTTGGTTAAGAATGCGACCGATAAAACTTTTGCGAGATGCTCCGACTAAAATCGGTAAACCTAAAGCTTTAAATTCGCTCGTCCGTCGCAGTAATTCTAGATTTTGGGCGTAATTTTTGGCAAAACCGATCCCAGGATCGATAATAATACGCGATCGCTCGATTCCCGTTTTAGTAGCGCGATCGATTTGTTGCTCAAAAAATTGGATAATTTCTGCAATCAAATCCTGATAATCGGTTAACTGTTGCATGGTTTGAGGCGTACCGCGAATGTGCATCATAATAAAAGGCACTCCCAAACGAGCAACAACAGGAAACATTTCAGTATCGTAGGTTCCCCCTGAAATATCGTTGACGATATCCGCCCCTGTTTTAACTGCTGCTTGTGCGACGGATGCTCTCGTCGTATCGATAGAAATGGGGATAGAAACCGCTTCTCGCAACGCTTTAATGATGGGGATAACTCGATTTAATTCTTCTTCGAGACTGATTTGTACTGCCCCTGGGCGCGTAGATTGACCCCCAATATCAATAATATTGGCTCCCTCATCAATCAGTCGCTTTGCTTGTGCTAACGCCGTTTCCAGGTTATCGAATTCTCCCCCGTCGCTAAAACTATCGGGAGTTACATTCAAAATTCCCATCAAATAAGTGCGTTTTCCCCAATAAAAACTATGTTCTCGAAGGGTTAGATTCATGTTCATACCCAATTAATTAGCTAATACCAATTTAAGATGAAGACGCATAGAATTTACCCCACCGCCTACGGCACCTCCCCTTGCCAAGGGGAGGTTGGGAGG
>JAAUUT010000028.1 GCA_012031035.1 Candidatus Altimarinota bacterium
ACACCATCTTTCAAAGCATGGCGGCATGGCGGCAGGGGTGGTTTCTTTCATCAGCTTTTTTAAAGGTAAAAACTATGCTGAGATAGCATTATACTCTTTTTTACTCTTGTCTTTTGTTTAAGTCCCGTTATGCTGATATGCTTAATTTAAAGACGGCGAATCCCATTAATTAATCCCTGACAGACGCTTGTCATAAAGTCTAAATCTAACGTTTCTATGCGATCGCTCGG
The DNA here is from genome assembly GCA_012031035.1 of Candidatus Altimarinota bacterium. Classification (GTDB taxonomy): domain Bacteria; phylum Cyanobacteriota; class Cyanobacteriia; order Cyanobacteriales; family Microcystaceae; genus Hydrococcus. The sequence continues at coordinate 231 of JAAUUT010000028.1, forward strand.
TTGATGGTAGTGAGGATTTCTCAAGAAAGCCGTATCTGTCACCATGATAGCTTGATATCCTCTATCCCAAAATGGCGAGTGATCGCTCAGTCGGGTTGCCGTCACCGATTTGCCCTGTTGAGGAACTGGCAGCCATTGACATGACGCTTTAGCACGACGAATGTGATAGCTAAGACGGAGTAAATCCAGAAATGAAGCTAAATCTCCTACCAAAGCAATAAAATCGCCTCGATTGGGGAAAAAATACTTTAATCCAGCCGGATAGCGTTGTGAATTGGCAGCGCGATCGCAATATCCTAGCATCTCCAAAGATAGCATCAAGCGTAGGGGTTCTCCGACTTGTTTCAAATGTTCTGCATAAGCTGTACTGCCTAGCAATCCATATTCTTCTAAATCGAAGGCAACTAGGCGAATTGGCGATTTAGGCGGTTCGGCAACAAATGCCCTGGCAAGTTCTAACAAAACTGCAACCCCGGAAGCGTTATCGTCTGCACCTGTGGTTCCTGGGACGGCATCGTAATGTGCGCCAATTAAAATAGGAGGAGATAGGTTGTTGTTGCGACTGGGTAAATTGAGAATAAGATTTTTATGGATGCTGCCACGAACATAAAATTCATGATAAGTTACTTCTCCCCACTGCTGAAATTCTGCACGGATGTATTGTTGCACGAAAAAGTGTCCGGCTGTTGCTATATAAGGATCTCGTGCCCGTGCAAGCATACTTAAATGGGAGTAAAGACGCTCTTTTACCTCATTAGTCATTATTCATTAGAGAATGGGGAACAGGAAATTAGGAGAATATTTACTCCCGTACAGACGAATAGCTATTCGTCTGTACTGAATTCTAATAACTGTACGGGTGAATGACCATTCACCCCTACGGATAACGGTAAATTACCTAGCTAGGTAAACTAATAGACGAAAGCTAGAAAGAATTTGTTCGGAAAATTAAATTTACATATTAGCTTTTTGTTTTATTGCTTTTTAAAGGCGGAAGTAATTTTGCCGGGTACTTTCGTTTCATTTTGTTAAATAGTCTTGACTCAACGCGAGCATCACAAGCCACTATTTTGCCATGAAATTGTTAGAGATGAATTTATCTAAGAGAAGCATAAAGCAAATAGCGATCGCCATTTCAATGAGTATATAAATTAGCGATCGCAAATGTAACAAGATTAGAATTAGTCAGGGCTAATCTTTTTTGCATTGGAGAAAATGTCGTTCGATATTCAAACGCTGCCTGCTAATGTAGTCAATCTAATTGCGGCTGGAGAGGTCATCGATTCCTTTTCAGCCGTCGTCAGAGAATTAGTAGAAAACGCGATCGATGCAGCAGCAACCAGAATCGCTATCTCTTTGTCTCCCGACTTGTGGCGCGTACAGGTAGCGGATAATGGTAGGGGAATGAACTTGACAAATTTAAAAAAATGTGCATCTGCCCATACAACCAGCAAAATTAACAGTACAGACGATCTGTGGAAAATTACAACGCTAGGATTTCGCGGCGAAGCTTTACATAGTTTAGCCCAAGTCGCCGAGTTAGCCATTGCCAGTCGTGCGGCGGCAGATGCGGAGACAGTAGGATGGCGAATTAATTATAACCAACAGGGGAAACCAGATAAGATAGAAACCGCCGCGATCGCGCCTGGAACCATCGTCACAGTTGCCGATTTGTTTGCGCCTGTACCCGTGCGCCGTCAAGGATTGCCACCGCTAGGGCAACAACTCAAAGCCGTACAAAAAATTATCCAGCAAATTGCCCTCTGCTATCCAAGCATCACCTGGCAAGTACGACAAAATGAAAAGCTGTGGTTGAATATCAGTCCTGGTAAAAGCGCCCAACAAATCTTACCGCAACTCATCGATCGCATTAGGTTAGGCGATTTACAAGGGTTAAATTTAGATATAGCATCCCCCCATGATACTCATGTTAGCGCTCAAATCGAGTTAGTCTTGGGGTTGCCCGATCGCTGTCACCGCAGAAAACCAGATTGGGTCAGAGTCGCCGTTAACGGACGCATGGTGCGATCGCCCGAACTCGAACAAACCATTTTAGGGGCATTTAGTCGAACTTTACCGCGCGATCGCTTTCCTGTATGCTTCGTTCATCTAAAAGTTTGTCCCAGTCAAATCGATTGGAATCGCCACCCAGCCAAAACGGAAATTTACTTGCATTCTCTATCGTACTGGCAAGACCAAATTGCTGAGGCGATCGAAAAAGCTTGGCGCATGAGTCCGGCAAATCTTCCTATAACCATTCAAAATCAGCGATTCAGCCAACTTATCAAAGCATCCGAACCAAAAGCGAAATATAAACTCGATTTTCCCCCTAATCTAGAAGAGGAACCCCCAAAAGCCAAAGATTTGAGATCTAATCCTCAAATCGGTTTAATGGAACTGCGAGCAGTCGCTCAGGTCAATAAAACTTACATCGTCGCCGAACATCCTGATGGGTTGTGGTTAGTCGAACAACATATAGCTCACGAACGAGTTTTATACGAACAACTGCAAGACGAATGGAAACTCGTTGGTTTGGAAACCCCAATGGTTTTGAGCCAATTAACAGCGACGCAAATCGAACAACTCCAACGTATCGGGATAGAGGTCGAACCTTTCGGCGAACAACTTTGGGCCGTGCGTAAAGCGCCAGAAATGTTAGTTAAGCGCGATGACTGCGATCGAGCTTTATTAGAATTAAGTTTGGGAGGAGATTTACAAACCGCACAAGTCGCTACTGCTTGTCGGAGTGCCATTCGTAACGGAACCCCGCTAAGTCTACCTGAAATGCAAACATTACTAGATAGGTGGAAAAATACCCGCAATCCTCGTACTTGTCCCCACGGAAGACCGATTTATCTATCGCTTGCAGAAACTTCACTCGCTCGTTTCTTTCGCCGTCATTGGGTAATCGGGAAAAGCCATGGGATTTAACAGTGCTTAGTAGTTCGGGAGTTCAGGAGAAAAGTAGTTCAGGAGTTTAATATTTCAGAAGTTCAGTATTAAATTTACTTCCGACTTCCGACTTCCGACTTTCTTTAGAGGGTTTTCTGTTACAGAATTTAAAGTTCTGCTACTTTTAGCGAAGTAAATTCAGTCGCTGCGGTAAACTAGCCCATAATCCAGAATGTTCATAAACTAGGAGAACACTCGGTAAAGGAGTTAATAATCAATGTCTCATAGCGTTAAAATTTACGATACTTGTATTGGTTGTACTCAATGCGTTCGCGCTTGCCCGTTAGACGTATTGGAGATGGTTCCCTGGGATGGCTGTAAAGCTGGTCAGATTGCTTCATCTCCGCGTACAGAAGATTGTATCGGTTGCAAGCGGTGCGAAACTGCTTGTCCTACTGACTTTTTGAGCGTTCGCGTCTATCTAGGAGCCGAAACCACTCGCAGCATGGGTCTAGCTTATTAAAAAAATCAAAGACTCAACTGCGCAATCATTCATACTTAGTTTAAATACACGTTTAGGACTTATGCAATGAATGTTAAACATTTCAGACTGCTATAGTTCTAACTTTAAGTTTTTGCTAAAGAGAAGATAACTTATCTTCTCTTTTTTTCTGAGGGACGACTAAATAATTTGAAGTTACGATCGCCTATCGATCGAAAGACACTGCTCGTAAGCTAGAATTACTAAGAAATCTATACTTCAGATTACAAAACTTTTAACTCAGAGTTCTTATGTCTCTCCCGATTCGCAACGTCGCTATCATCGCCCACGTCGATCACGGTAAAACTACCCTCGTGGATGCCCTCCTCAAACAATCTGGAATCTTTCGCGAAGGGGAAGACGTACCTATTTGCGTGATGGACTCCAACGACTTAGAACGGGAGAGAGGCATCACAATTCTGGCAAAAAATACTGCCGTTCGCTACAAAGATACCTTAATCAATATCGTCGATACTCCCGGACACGCGGATTTTGGCGGCGAAGTCGAACGAGTTTTGGGAATGGTAGATGGTTGCATTCTCATCGTCGATGCCAATGAAGGCCCGATGCCTCAAACTCGCTTCGTTCTCAAAAAAGCCTTAGAAAAAGGATTGCGTCCTATCGTCGTCGTCAACAAAATCGATCGCCCGCAAGCCGAACCCTATGGCGCAGTCGATAAAGTTTTCGATCTGTTTGTAGAATTAGGGGCAGATGACGATCAATGCGACTTTACAACCCTATTTGCCTCTGGTATATCGGGTTTTGCCAAAGAGAAGCTAGAAGATGAAGGGAAAGATATGCAGCCCCTCTTTGAAGCAATCTTACATCACGTTCCACCACCAGCAGGCGATCCCAGCAAACAGCTACAACTGCAAGTCACGACCCTCGATTATTCCGATTACTTGGGACGCATCGTAATCGGCAGAATTCACAATGGGGTACTCAAAGCCGGACAACAAGCCGCATTAGTCAAAGAAACGGGTGAAATCGTTAAAGCCAAAATCTCAAAATTAATGGGATTTGAAGGCTTAAAGCGGGTGGAATTACCAGAAGCTAGTGCGGGGAATATCGTAGCCGTCGCAGGCTTTGCCGATGCCAATATCGGAGAAACCATTACTTCGCCCGACGATCCCCAGGCATTACCTTTAATTAAGGTAGACGAACCAACCTTACAAATGACCTTTTCGGTCAACGATTCTCCCTTTGCCGGACAAGAAGGCAATTTTGTCACTTCTCGACAACTGCGCGATCGCCTGATGCGAGAATTGGAAACTAACGTGGCGTTGCGCGTCGAAGAAAGCAATTCTGCTGAGAAATTCCTCGTCTCTGGACGCGGCGAACTCCATCTGGGCATCCTGATCGAAACCATGCGTCGAGAAGGCTACGAGTTCCAAGTTTCCCAGCCTCAAGTTATCTACCGAGAAATCAACGGTCAGCCTTGCGAACCTTTTGAATATCTCGTTTTGGACGTTCCCGATGAAGCCGTTGGTTCTTGTATCGAACGCCTCGGACAGCGCAAAGGAGAAATGCAGGATATGCAAGCTGGCGGTAACGGACGCACTCAGTTAGAGTTTGTCATTCCCGCGCGAGGATTGATCGGTTTCCGAGGTGAATTCATTCGTCTGACGCGCGGAGAAGGCATTATGAACCATAGTTTCCTCGAATATCGTCAGCTATCTGGGGAAGTGGAAACCCGTTACAACGGCGTTATCATCGTTATTGAGGAAGGCGTTTCTACTTTCTACGCGATGAAAAATGCTGAAGATCGAGGCGTATTCTTTATTACTCCTGGAACGAAAGTCTACAAAGGCATGATCGTTGGCGAACACAACCGCCCGCAAGATTTAGAATTGAATATCTGCAAAACCAAACAGCTAACTAACCACCGTTCGGCGACGGGCGACGAATTAGTGCAACTGCAAGCGCCTGTAGATATGAGTTTAGAACGGGCATTGGAATATATTGGTTCTGATGAGTTGGTCGAAGTTACGCCGAAATCAATTCGCTTGCGCAAGATGGCGACGAAGAAGTTGGCGAAGCGTTAATAACAAATTAAATTTCTAGCACCCATAGCCCGCTTAGGCGGGCTATTTTTGATTGCATACATTTGAGAATGTTGACAAGCCGCTAAATCTTTTTATCTGCCTCTACATCAGACAAAAGAGACTCTGCTAACTGAGAATTGACAGGTTTGGAGAATAAATATCCTTGTGCTTCGTCGCATCCCAAGTTTCTTAATTGAACCAGTTGATGCGAAGTTTCTACACCTTCGGCGATCGCTTTGATTCCTAACGAATGAGCTAGCGTAATAATAGTATTGACAATTTCACAATTGTTGCCATCAGCATCGATAGGACTGACAAAAGAGCGATCGATCTTCAACGCATCAATCGGGAAACGGTGTAAATAACTTAAGGACGAATATCCCGTTCCAAAGTCATCAATGCTGAGTTGAACTTTTTGTGCTTTAATCTCACCTAAAAGTTCGATCGTCTTTTCTCCTCGATCCATCAACATCGTTTCAGTCAATTCTAATCGAAGATTTTGCCCACTTACACCAGTTCCTCTGATAATTTTGGTTAACTTATCTATAAAGTCAAATTGTTTGATTTGTCTGCTTGACAAATTGATACTAATATGAATATCCAGGGCTGAGGGAATTTTTTCTTGCCAAGTCCGCAATTGCCGACAAGCTTCTAGTAAAATCCATTCGCCAATCGGGACGATTAAACCCGTATCTTCTGCGATCGCGATAAAATCTCCTGGATAAACTAACCCTTTTTCTGGGTGCTGCCAGCGAATTAAGGCTTCAAAACCCTTTACTTTGCCCGTCTCAAGAGAGACAATAGGTTGATAATAAAGTACAAACTCTTGACGTTCGATCGCGTAACGCAAATCAGTTTCAATTTGGGATAGACGAAGCGTTTGAGCATACATTTCGCGATCGAAAACAGCGTAGCGTCCTTTCCCTAACGCTTTGGCGCGGTACATAGCAATATCTGCATCTCGCAACAATTCCGTACTATTTTGGTAATTAGCCGCACCAGTAACGATGCCAATGCTAGCGCCAACAAACACTTTACGATCTTCTAAATGAATGGGAGAGGTAAGTTTATCGAGCAATCGCTCTGCGATCGCGATCGCTTCTTTAAAATCGTTGATATCCTCAAGGAGAATGGCAAATTCATCGCCACTCAAACGAGCAACCGTATCCGTCTCGCGGGTGCATCCTTGGAGTATACGAGAGACAGCAATTAATAGGAGATCTCCTACAGCGTGTCCAAAACTATCGTTAATAATTTTGAAGCGATCGAGGTCTATAAACAAGAGAGCAAATAAATAATTTGTGTTTCTGTGGCTGCGTTGAAGCGCTTTTTGCAGATGCTCCATCAACAAAGTTCGATTGGGCAAACTTGTCAGTGCATCGTGTAAAGACTGTTGTAAAAGTTGCTGTTGGGTTTGTTGATGTTTGTCAATTTCGTGATGGAGTTCGTCAATAACTTCTTCTAATTGTGCGGTTCTTTGTCGGACTTTTTGCTCTAATTTAGCATTTAACTGACAAATTTCAGCTTTAGCCGCTTGCAGTGCTAATTGATGTTGAACGCGAACAACAATTTCCTCAATTTGAAAAGGTTTAGTAATATAGTCTACTCCACCTTCCCTTACCCAATTGGGAACTAACCGTAATTTTGCCTCCCATTAATTCGACAAACTTCTTGGCAATCGGTAATCCTAAACCCGTTCCTTGTTGCGATTGTTTGCCTACTTCTGTTTGAACAAAGGCTTCAAATAAACTACCCATTTCTTCGGGTGCAATGCCTGCGCCAGTGTCTTCGACTTCAAAGTGAATGGTTATTTGTTGTTGGAGATCCCCCCTTAATAAAAGGGGTTTACCAATGAGTGTTGACACTCGTAGGGTTACACTTCCTTCATTAGTAAATTTGATGGCATTGCTTAATAGGTTAATTAAAACTTGACGCAGTTTTTTGTCATCGGTTTTGATGTATCGAGGTAAATCGTTACTTGGTTCGATAATAAACTGTAAACCTTTAGATTCTGCTCTCAGTGCCAACATTTCTTTGATTAAATTTAATAACGCATATAAATCGAAGTCTGTCGGATAAAGAACCATTTTTCCCGACTCAATTTTGGCTAAATCTAGTACGTCATTAATTAGAGAAAGTAAATGTTCGCCACTGCGATTGATAATGCCAATATTCTCGTGTTGTTGTTGGCTGAGAGAGGTTTCGCGAGTCATCAGTTGGGAGAAACCTAAGATGGCATTGAGAGGCGTTCGCAATTCATGGCTCATGTTTGCTAAAAATTCGCTTTTAGCACGGTTAGCTCGTTCTGCTACTTCTTTAGCGCGTTGTATCTCTGCGGTTCTTTCTTCTACTCTGATTTCTAACGCTTGATTGTTTTGTTCTAATTCCTGATTGACGAGATCGAGTTGTTGGTTGGTAAGCGCTAAGTTAGCAAATGAAGCTTGTAGTTGTTTTGCCATCTCGTTGAAGGATTGCGATAATACGCCTAGTTCGATAATACTTTTGACTTCTACTTGTTGGTTCAAATCTCCTTGTGCGATCGCGACAGAGGCTTTACCCAAACGCAGAATTGGTTGTGCAATCCAACGAGAGGTTATCAATCCCAACAAAACTGCGACTAAGAAAGCGACAAAACACAGAGCAATAGTTGTCTGGGTATTGGCATCAATCTGTGCCATGAAATCTGATTCGGGGATAGTAGTGATGACTAACCAATCTAAACCAAATTCATCTTTCCAGGGAATGACTCGAACGAACTGAATTTTCCCGTTTATTTGAAACTTTAGTTTCTGTTGTTGTTGAATTCCTTGGAAGCTACCAAATTTTTGTTTTAAATATTTAGCTGTTGCTTGAATGTAAGTATCGGAACTGTTGAGGACATCGATTCTTTTAGCAACACCATTAACTAGGGTAAAAGGTTTTTCGGAACTAGAACTACCAATTAATAACCCATCTCGCTCGATAATAAAAGTTCTTGCTGTTGGACTGATGTTTAGTTGTTGTAAGAAATCACTAATTGCACCCAAAAATAGATCGATACCAATAACACCAACTAATTGATTATTGCGATCGTAAATAGGACTATTGATCGTTGCTACCAAAATATCGGGATTATCTTCCCAGTTAAAAACAGAAGTCCATTTGTGTTTGCCTGCTCGAACGGTTTCTTGATACCATGATTCCTCTAGAGGTTCGTAGCTATCGGAGACTTCTAATAGTTTAATGCGATCGCCTTGACTATTTGTAGCGTAGGTTTCTGTTTTCCCTTTAGTAGCAGGTGAAAGTTCGTCGATAGTAACTCCCTGTCCTGCTATATATCTGCCTGCACCCGTGTATTCTCCAGTCTTTAGCGCGTAACCAATGTAAAATACATTGGGATAAACTTGCAGTTGTTTGCAAAAATAGTGCCCTGTTGTTTTATAGTCTTTCAAGTCTAGCAATCCTAGCGCGATCGCATCGAGATTGATTTGATTGATTTTTTGAGGCGTTTCTAGATAATTATCGAGACGTTCGGAGACTAAATTGCTACTTTTATCCATCAAACGCTCTGCGAGATTATTAACTGCTTGCTGTCCGTTTTTGAAGGAAAGATAGCCTACAATCCCTACCGCACCCACAACTTGTAACACAAAAGGCAATACTAAGACTAAACGTAGGGGCAATCCTTTGATTTTCTTAGCTTCCTTAACATCTTGCTCTTTTAGCGGGGCGATCGATGACGGCAATTTCATTTTTGTTTGCTGAAATGACGGGCATTAAGACAAATTAGATCTCTACTTATAGGTTGCCCAAAAATTGCTCTTGAATAACATCTTAAAAATAGACCTCTGGTATAACTCAAAAACGAGCGTTCAAATTCAAGGGAAAGGGAAAAGATCGATGTATCTTTCCCCTTTCCCCTAAAACTGCTGCGAAGTCTAATGTTATCTTCGAGCGCTGGTTGGTTAAACCTGCCCAATTTCTAGAATATTTCCATCGGGATCTTGCGTAAAACAAGCCGATCGCCCCGATGCGCTCATTTGTATGGGATACCCTTGAGATTGTAGTCGCGCGATCGCTGCTCCTAAGTTTTCGACAGCTAAGGCAAAATGAGGATTTTGTCCCCATTTTTCTGTATTATGCAAGGTCTTAGCCAGTTCGGGACGAACAATTAAATGAATCTGATAATCGCCAATTTGATACCAAGCTCCAGGATATTTTAAGACGCGATCGATTTTAGCTAGTCCCAAAACATTGCTGTAAAAATGCTCGGCTTTTTCAAGATTAGAAACTAAAATAGCAGTATGCAAACATTTAATTATTTTCATCAAAATTTTGATTAATTTTATAAAAAAATGATGAATTATGAAACGATTGTAAACATTCATAATTCATCATTCATCATTCATAATTTAAATGACTTTTACCCCTTTCCAAAAAGCAACGTATCCTTCAATATTTTTTGCTTTTTCTTTGGTGGTAGGATAATACCAAGCAGCATCTTTATTTTGTTGCCCGTCTACTTCAATCGTGTAATAACTAGCAACTCCTTTCCAAGGACAAGTTGTATGAGTATTACTATCTTTGAAATACTCTTTGTTAATCGAATCGGGAGGAAAATAATAGTTATTTTCTACAACTTCATAGTTGTCGCTTTCGGCTAAAGTTGCACCATTCCAGATTGCTTTTGGCATGAGTAATTCTATCTAATAAACTCTCCACATAATATTATGCCGTGAAAAAGCCAAGAATATCTTGAAGGTAGGTGCGATCGCGCTTGTAGAACGGCTTGATTGCTAACGCTTATTTATAACCTAATCTACAACTTTATTTGTGCCTGCTTACTTATCGTCTTCTTTCGTCTAATTTACGATAAACATCCCTGAGTTCTACCTGATGATACGATAAGGCAACGAGTGCGTGATAAAACAAATCGGCAACTTCTGAAGCGATCGCATCTTTATTATCATCCTTACACGCCATCACCACTTCTGCTGATTCTTCGCCAATTTTCTTGAGGATTTTATTATCTCCTCCTGCAAAAAGCTGACAAGTATAGGAACTTTCGCTCTTGTTGTCTCGGCGATCGCAAATGACTTCAAATACCGCAGATAAGGTATCCGCCTTCGGTGTGGCTTTTTTGCCTTCGACTCGGTGAAAACAACTTCTCTCACCCGTATGACAAGCGATATCTCCAATTTGTTCGATAGTAAGCAATAGCGCATCGCTATCGCAATCGTAGCGAAGATCGCGAATTTTCTGAATGTGCCCCGACGTTGCGCCTTTGTGCCACAATTCTTGACGAGATCGACTCCAGTACCAAGCTTCTCCGGTATCGAGGGTTTTTTGTAGAGATTCTCGATTCATCCATGCCATCATTAATACTGTCCCATCAAGATAGTCTTGCGCGATCGCGGGGACTAATCCTTGTTCGTTGTAGCGAATTTCGTCAAGGGGAATTTTTGGGGTTGGGGACATAACAATCGGCTCTCAACAAGGCTTTGGTGCTTACTAATTGTACTTTAAAATTATCTTAGTAACGCGATCGCTATTTACAGTGACTAGTGACTAGTGACAAGGAAGACAAGGAAGACAAGGGGGACAAGGGAGACAAGGGAGACAAGGGAGACAAGGGGGACAAGGGAGACAAGGGGAAAAATACATGAAAATTTACCCTTTACCCAATTTCCCAATCGCCTGTCACCAATCACCAATCACCAGTTCTTGTTGCCTGTTGCCTATTCCCTTGTAAAATAACAACAATCCAAACTTTTTTAGCCTAATCGAGTTCTTTGGCGATCGCAGCTAAATTTAAATAACTTGGATAAGTTCCCTCAGCTTTGATGCGTTTGATTTCTGCATCGGGAATCGGTAAATTTTGCCGAGTTACGACGGCTTTAACTAAATCGCCGCGATCGATAATACCAGCTACAGCACCCGCAGGAGACAAAACTGTAATTCGTCTATCTTCAATTTGTTCTAATCGATTAATCGTCTCTACCAAAGAAGTTTTTTCTTCCACAAAAGGAATTTCTGTTAGCGGTCGCGCAATTTCTAACAAGGTCGTACTTTCCCATTGACTGCGTTCGATCGCTTGTAACTCTTTCGGCTGTACTAAACCGCGATAGCGCCCATCAGAAGCCGCATAATAGATTCCTGGAGAACCGAGATCTGTCAAAATATATTCCTGAGCAAAATCTTTTAACGTCCGGTTAGCATCGATTACCCGAAATTCGCGCGTCATGGCATCGGCAGCCACTAAGCTTAATACACTTTCTTGTATTTTTGTCAAGCGTTCGTAAGCATTCGCATTGCGTAAAACAAACCATCCGATTAACGAAATCCAAGCAATGCTAAATTCCCCCGTAAGCAGGACGAGTAACAATCCGATTCCGATGCCCAAGAAACCGATTAACTTCCCGCTAGCAGAAGCCCAGCGCATTCCACAGAGGCGATCGCCCGTAAGTTTCCAGACAATTGCTTTGAGAACTTGTCCCCCATCTAGGGGCAATCCTGGAATTAAATTAAACAAAGCCAAAACGAGATTAATTCTAGCTAAATCCGAACTAACAAATTCTAAGAGACTAAATTCGCTAGTTAATTGCGTCAAGAGCAAAAATAGCCCAAACAAGACTAAGCTAACACACGGGCCGGCGATCGCCACTAGTAAAGCTTCGACGGGTGTTTTTGATTCTCGCTCAATCGACGCAACTCCTCCAAACAAAAACAATGTAATTGAATTGACGGAAATGCCTTGAGCGCGAGCAACCAGACTGTGACCCAACTCATGCAATAGAACCGACGCAAAAAGCAACAGCGCCATAACCAGCCCCATCACCCAACCGATTAACGGAGATTGCGATGAAAAGCTGCTAGCATTGAGTTCGCCAGCATCAATAATGGTGACTAAAGCTAAAATTAACAGCCATGAAGAATCGATATAGAAGGGAATGTCAAATAAAGAGCCAATGCGCCATTTAGTCATTATTCCTGGGGAAGGGAGAATTGTTTTTTAGACTTAATTTATTTGGAAGATAAAAGTCATCTTGTCTCCTTTGCCTAAAGAAATGCGATCGCCGCTTCGCAGTCGATGGCGATTTCCTAATGACAAAGGCGTGTGATTGATATAAGTTCCATTAGAACTACCCGTATCCTCTATATAAAAATTATCTCCTTCAACTCTAATATCTGCATGAATGCGAGAAACAATTTCCGAGTCTGGGAAACCGGAAACATCAATATCGGGAGGAATTTGTTCGTTAGGCTTACCAATATGAATTACCGATATCGAATAGGGAAGTTCGATGCGGGTTTGCGTTTGAACGTGCAACAAACTAGCAGTTTGAATTTGTAGCCTTGTTGGAGCGCTACCGACAGGAGAATTTGCAGCAGAAGAATGAGGAGTTATAGTTGGCGAACTAACACTAGCGTTTGATTGGGGAGGAGATAAAGGCGAGCTAAGTAAATCGGGCAATCTCAGCGGGCCAGAATCTAATTCTGGTTCTGCTTTGTTATTTGCCGAGGCAGGAATATGAGGCTCGGATCTTGGCGTGGGTTCTGGTTCTGAACCCGATGCGATCGCTGAAGCATCGGGAACTGGAGGCATCAACTGTACTGTTGGCGCACCTGCATTTTCTTCTTCTTGGTTTTGCTTGTTTGCGGAGGCTCGATTACTGCTGACGATGGTTTCTGAAATTTCATCTAATTCGTCTACCTTACTTGCCACTTCTGGCTGCAAGTTAAAACCGCACTGACCGCAAAAAGTTGCGTCTGTTTGTACGGGAGCGCCGCAGTTTGGACAATTAGTCGTTGTTGGCAAAGGCGTATAGCAGGCTTCGCATTGAATAGCTTCGTCAGGATTTTGGTGATTGCAATGAGGGCAGACAATCATAATCAGTTATCAGTTATCAGTTATCAGTTATTGCTAGAGACGCGATATATCGCGTCTGTACATCAGTTATCAATTATCAGGAGTGTAGGAGTTTAGGAGGAAAATAATTCATTAATAAATTTACTGGCGACTTCCGACTTTCATTAACTGGTTACTGGTCACTGGTCACTGGTCACTGAAAAAGTCCTCCTTGTCTCCTTTGCTTTTTATTCTCTCCCCTCCAACTCTTCTCCGGCGGCGAAATCGAGTAACCACCAGAGTTCTCCTTGCGGTTGCACGAATCGAGAAGGATAAGCGATCGCATCTCCGCTAGAAGAGAATATTTGGGCTAGAGCAGGTCGCTTGCTTTCGCCTGCAACTAGAAAAATAATACAATTAGCGCGATTAATTAAAGGAATAGTAAAAGTAATGCGCGGTTGACCGTCTTTATTGCCTACCGTTATCAGGCGATCGCATACTTGCAGCGCATCTGTCTTAGGAAATAGTGAGGCGGTATGTCCGTCATCGCCCATTCCTAGTAAGATGATATCCAACGCGGGAAATTCTCCTGCTGCTACGCCAAAAAATTGTTGTAACTCAGCTTCATAGCTTTGAGCGTCTTTGATGGGATCGTTTGCGCCTGTAGGCATTGGATGAATATTGGCAGCAGGAATGTCAATGCGATCGAGCCAAGCTTGACGAGCCATTCGCTCGTTGCTGTCGGGATGGTCTGCTGGTACATAGCGCTCGTCTCCCCAGAAAATATGAATTTTTTCCCAAGGTAAAGACTGCTCTGCTAGAGCTTCGTATAAAGGTTTAGGGGTACTGCCGCCTGATAAAGCTAGGGTACACTGTCCCCGCTCTCGCAATGCCGTTTGAATTTTTTCTAGCATCAGTGCTAGCGATCGCTCGATTAGGGTTTGTTTATTGGGTAAAATTTCAACTAATTTTTTCATTCGTCTTAATTTTGCTTTGGCGAAGCACCCTACGACAAAGTAGAAGTTGAATCGCCGCTCTAACTTCAAGAAAACTTTACATCTAATGGGTTCAAGTTTACCTATATTATATTGAAGCAATCTTTATTACAGAATTCAGCAGTCAGAATTCGGAAGTTTTGCAACAATAACCTATACTCGATAAAATTTTTGGAATCTTGCAGTTAGTTGTTTTTAAATTTACTTAAATTGTTCTCTCTGACTTAAATTGAAGCGTAACTTATTACATTGTTGCTGTACGAAAGCAACATTACTATTTTGTATTAGTCCTCACCCATGATAGTTTAGAGTGCGCTGTCATAATTACTGTCATAATTTTTAATTTGTAACTAATCGATGAGAAAACAATGAATAACTCAGCTTTTACCTCCTTATGTCTCAAACTGATCGGAACGATCTTTATTCTCTCTTTTTTACTTGACGCCATTACGCTAGCCATTCCCTTAAACTGGCAGAATCCCCAATGGCAGATTGGGTTTGTTACTAGTCTTGTCGATCGCGGTATCGTTCCCTTAGTGGGAATGTCGCTGATTTTATTGGGATACTGGATTGACAATAGTAGTGGCAATCCCAGCTTAGGTGCGGGTTTGAGATTGCCTATGTTTGGTCTGGCGATTCTTTTGGGATTAGTCTTTTTACTGTTAGTCCCCGTCCATTTAAACAACCTCAATCAAGCGCAAGCGTCGTTGATGGAACAAATCGAACAGAGTGCCGGACAAGGTGAAGAACAAATACAAGGTTTTTTAACTCAGATTAATACTTTGTCTCAAAATCCTCAATTACTCGATCGCGAAATTCAACAGCGCAACCAAGTCATTGAAACCGGACAATTTCAAGGCAGAAACGTTCCTCCTCAACAGCTAGAAGCCTTGCGCGGACAACGCGATCAGCTTCAGCAATTAAGAGATTTATCGAAAAATCCACCAGAATTTAAGAAAAGATTGGATCAAATCAAAGGTCAACTGCAAACTCAATTGCTCGATCGCAGAAAAAATGCAGAAAGTCAAGCTAAAGGCGAAGCTCTCAAACAAGGATTGCGCATTGGTTTGAGTAGCTTAATGCTGGCGATTGGCTATACCGCAGTCGGGGCCCTCGGTTTTAAGGGATTGGGAGGCGTAAAAACCAGTCGCCCTAGAATTTAAATCAATTTTTCGATCGTCTCCCGTACCTCATAAGGTGCGGGATTTTTTTTATCTTGAAGCGCGATCGCTTTCTAAAACCGAGCGAAAAATATTTATAATCCTTTACAATTTTTAAAACTCGCTATATTTTCCTCCCAAACCTTCAACAATGGCACGGGTATTAGACACCATCATTTTGATATAGCTATCTCCTTCGCTATTAGGTGCGCCAAGAGAATCTGAATAGAGTTCGCGTGGGGCAATTTTTACTTTGGCTTCTTCAGCAACGGCTTGAAGAAGCGTAGGATTAATTGTCGTTTCAGCAAAAATTGTCGGGATATTAGTTTTTTGAATAGAATCTGAGAGATTTTTGACGGTTTGGGCGCTAGGTTGTTCTTCGGTGCTAATCCCAATTAGCGTACCCGCCATTTCTAATCCATAGGCGCGAGTATAATACTGAAAAGCATCGTGAGTTGTGACTAACTTGCGTCGCGCGCGGGGAATAGTTTGAATCTGTTGGCTAATCCAACTATCGAGACGTTGCAATTCTTGGGTCAGTTGCGCGGCGTTTTGAGTAAATTCTGGTTGGTCTTCTGGTGAAATTTCGCTCAAGCGATCGCGAATTTCATTGACCATTGCGATCGCATTTTTAGCATTTCCCCAAACGTGGGGATCGGGTACTTTTTTTCCTTCTTTATCAGCGTCTAAAGGCGTAACCACCTCGCCTACTGCAACTTTTTTGGCTTTGACCCCCGCCGCATTCATCATTCTAATTAAACCAGGCTCTAAGTTGTAACCGTTATAAAAAATGAGTTCGGCTTCTTCAAAAGCCACGCTATCGGCGGGAACGGGTTCGTAAACATGAGGATCTGTACCTGGTTTGAGAATTCCTTTCGCCTCGATTTCGTCTCCTCCAACTCGTTCGACGAGATCGGCAATGATGGTACTCGTAGAAACGACTTTTGGCTTATTATTTTGCGTTTCATTTCTATCGGACGATTGAGGCTGGCAGCCAACACTCCAGAATACAGTAAATACTGTTAAGGCTATTAGCCAAGGAAATTTCTTCATTTCGGTTGCTAGTAGTTTTCATAATTTTATCATATTTGTTCTCATAATTCTTTCATTTTTATATTATCCTTGTATAGTAGGGCTTAATAAAGTCTTTAGCTCGGCAATCGGAGATTTTAGTTTATGAATGATGCAAACGGGATTATAGTCAGCCATTTGGGAGTGTCTTATCGAACTGTCGAGGCGTTAAAAGATATTACCTTACACATAAAACCAGGACGGTTGACGGGTGCGATTGGGCCGAATGGTGCGGGGAAAAGCACGTTAATTAAAGCGATGCTGGATTTAATCCCAACCAATCAAGGTTCGGTTCAGTACGAGGGAAAACCTTTAAGCGATAATTTAGAGAAGGTTGCTTACGTTCCCCAGCGATCGCAAATTGACTGGACTTATCCAGCGACGGTTTGGGATGTGGTGATGATGGGACGAGTACAGAAAACGGGATGGTTTCAGCGTTTCTCTACTGTAAGCCGTCGCATCGCCGCAGAAGCTTTAGAACGGGTTGATATGAGTGCTTATCGCGATCGCCCTATCGGTCAATTGTCGGGGGGACAACAACAGCGAGTATTTTTAGCGCGATCGCTCGCACAAGAAGCCGATATTTTTTCTTTGACGAACCATTTGTTGGGGTCGATCGCAAGACTGAGTATATTATTTTTAATATTTTTCATCAGTTAACGAATGCTGGAAAAATTGTTTTAGTCGTCAACCACGATTTAGGCGAGTCAATTGTTAATTTTGACGATTTAATTCTCTTAAATAAAGAATTAATTGCTGTTGGGGAAAGACAAACAGTTTTAAGCGAAGAAAATATTTATCGCGCCTACGGGGGTAAGGTTGTTTTCTTTGACGAAAATCGCCTACAAATGGCTGCTTGAGGAAAGGGAATAAGGAACAGGCAACAGAATAACCATTGGTAAAATTTAAGTATCTATTAGTTCGATAAGTCTCCGAATTGCTGGCGATAACGCTTTAATAGACGTTACGCCTCTTTTAGCTGTTTAATTAATTATCAAAAAGTTTTTATGTTAGAAACGTTAATCGAACCATTACAGTATAGCTTCATGCAGCGATCGCTAATAGAAGCAATTATTGTGGGTGTTATCTGTGCTGTGGTAGGTAGCTATTTAATGGTACAACGATTGGCTTTATTAGGAGATGCTATTAGTCATTCAGTTTTACCTGGTTTAGCTGTTGCGTTTCTATTAAATATTAATATTTATATTGGTGCGTTTATTGCTGGGTTAACCAGTACAATTTTGATTAATTTAATTAGAACGCGATCGCAGATTAAAGAAGATGCCGCGATGGGAATTGTTTTTTCAGCATTTTTTGCATTTGGAATTACTTTAATTACCGTTATTCAAAAAGACAATAAAATCGATCTTAATCACTTTTTATTTGGCAATATTCTTGGCGTTACTTTTGAGGATATTCGGGATACTTTTATGATTGCGATCGTGGTTTTATTAGTAACGATCGCGCTCTATAAAGAATTACTTTTTTATACGTTTGATAAATTGGGCGCTCAAGCTGTCGGATTGCCTGTTAACTTATTAGATTTAGGACTCACAATTTTAATTGGACTAACTATTGTTGCTAGTCTCAAAGCTGTAGGCGTTATTTTAGTTCTTTCATTATTAATTACCCCGGCAGCAACTGCTTATTTATTGGTTAATCGCTTGCATCAGGTGATGATTTTAGGCGTAGGGATAGGTGTATTGTCTAGTATCAGTGGAATGTATTTAAGTTATTTTTATAATTTACCGTCAGGCCCGGCAATTGTTTTAGTCGCGTCGGGTTTATTTGTTTTTGCATTTTTATTTAGTCCCTCGCAAGGAATCTTTACTCATCCTGCTTCTAACTCGCATCAATCATTTTTTTTAAAAGAGTTAAAACAGTTGATGCGATCGCACAAATAATTTTACCTTTATCACTAAGCATTTGATGATAGGCTTGCTACTGCAAAAGAACCAAAATTATCATCCAAAATTTTTTCTAGGCCAGAACGATCTATAGAAAATAAAGACAAATTATCGTTCACTATTCCTTTTAAGTATGTCTCGCCAGAAACTTCACCCCCAATATCGATGAATCCGAAGATTTGTTGAGTTTCTGTATCAAAGTTAAATTCAAAATAATTTCCTTTGGCAACTCCATTAACGATATCTTCATAATGATTAATTAATTCGCCAGAGGGAGTATAAAAACTAACCGATAAAGACTGTAAAACATTAGTTGTTCCAATCCCTTTCTCAGAAATTATTTTTGGAGAGATCGTCTCATCATAGCTAAACGATCCTTTAGCTAAATATCCTGTTGTTCCAGTCCATTGAAAATTGATTGTAATAGCATGAGCCGGAGAAATTGACATTAATGCACCTAAGAGGAAAATAAAAATCGATAGTAATAAAATAATTACCCCTTTGTTGAGGCTTAACATATCGCGATCGCTAGTATTAATATTATTCAACTAAAAATAGCGCAGGCTGAACCCACGCTACTGAAATAATACCTTACTCATCAAGTTTAGCGATCGTCAATATTTTTAGTCGATTCGCTTAAAAACTCGGAAGCATCTTTAAAAGCTTGCCCTGCTTTTTCCAAAAGTTTAGAGTCTTCATCGTACCGCTTGACAATAGGTTGTCTTTTAACGGGATTTTGACCGGGATCGTTCAAATCTTGTTGTAATTTTGGACTGGTAAAATCATCTTTACTTCTAGCAGATTTAGCTTCACTCGCTCCTGGGTAAAGTAATCCATCAGAATTCTTGTCGAAATCGCTAAAGGCAATAGCCTTATCAAAAGATTGCCTTAAACTTGCACGATTGCCAGCTTCCTTGACCATTGGAGCAGTGGGCGACTTATATTGAGTATAATCGTCTCCACCAGCTTTGTGAGGATTATTTTGTCCGCCCATTTGGACGGGTGGATTATTAGGACGTGCGCCAAATTCATCGCCATTATTACAAGCTGTTGTTATCAACAAAATTATTCCTAACACAAACGCAGTCAAAACTTTACGCAATTGCATTTTATTTAGGAAAGTTGTTAAATTGTTCATCAGAATACTCTCGGCTAATTTTTTCTAGTACTGGAAAATTTTCAAGCATTTACAGACTACAAAACCTAAACGATCGATGACTTCTAACATAAGTCGCATTCTTAAATCGCTCGACAACAAAGTTGTATGTCTACAGAGAGAGATGGTGTTTGTTAAAGATAAAATTGATTTAAATAGCTTGATTATTCGTATGGTAAAGATTATTCTGACCGCTAGAGAAACAGAACTTGCTGATGCTTGGAAGCGCTTTTGTGGAGATCTTGAATGCGTATCCATCTATCGCGGTTCGATCTTAGATGTTTCCTGCGATGCGGTGGTCAGTCTTGCGAATAGTTTCGGTTTTATGGATGGCGGTATCGATCTAATTTATAGTCGTTATTTTGGCTGGCACGTTCAAAAAAGACTACAAAATGCGATCGCGACAAAACATCATGGCGAATTATTATTAGGTTCGGCAGAAATTGTCGAAACCGATAATCCTCGTATTTCCTATGTTATTGCAGCGCCGACGATGCGCGTACCAACTATTCTTAAAGATTCGGTCAATCCTTACTTAGCCGCGCGAGCCGCGTTATTATTGATTAAACACGGTATCTTTTCTGAAGGCATACTTGCAGGCGAAGCGATCGCAGATGCTATCCAAACAATTGCTTTTCCAGGTTTTGGGACGGGTGTCGGTCGCGTTGAGCCGTATACTTGCGCTCATCAAATGCGATCGGCAATTGAAGATGTCATATTAGAAAAATCTACGTTTCCTCAGTCATGGTCGGATGCACAAGCAAGACACCAAAGGCTTTACACCGACAGAATTAGAAATTTACAATACGAAATTTGATAGCGATTTACGAATGACGTAGGGATGTATGGCAAACAAGTCCTCCTTTTAAGGGGGATTTAGGGGGATCGATAACCTTTAAAACCTCGAACTGTATACATTTAATCCCAATACAAATAGATTCGATCTGATAGCGATTAACAAATGAGGTAGGGGCGAATGACCATTCGCCCCTACAAAAATTATTTGCCCGAATGAGAAATAATGGTCAATTAATCGGATTTGAGATCGTTGGGTATTGCCTGGTAACTAGTCACTGGTTACTGCTTTAAGCCATTACCATTCCGCCATCGACGTTGAAAACTTGTCCCGTGATGTAAGCAGCCGCAGAATCGGCAGCGAGAAATCGCACCATTCCTGCAATTTCCTCTGGTTTGCCATAGCGACCTAGGGGGATGAGTTTGAGAATTTCTTCTGTATTAGTCAGATTGCTCGTCATATCTGTTTCAATAAAGCCAGGAGCAACCGCATTAACGGTTACGCCGCGACTAGCGAGTTCTTTGGCAACCGTTTTGGTAAAACCGATTACACCAGCCTTCGCCGCGCTGTAATTTGCCTGTCCTGGGTTGCCCATTTGTCCAGCAACAGAGGCTATATTAATAATGCGTCCGCTGCGCTGTTTGAGCATAATTTTACTAACGGCTCTCGTGCAGAGAAAAACTCCGGTAAGATTAAGATCGATTACGGCTTGCCAGTCTTCTGGTTTCATACGCAGAAGCAAGGTATCGCGGGTAATCCCTGCATTGTTGACTAAAATATCGATGCGACCGAATTTTTCTTGGGTTTGTTCGATGAGTTTGTCTACTTGGTCGGCTTTTGAAACATCGGCTTGTAGAACGATCGCGTCTTCTCCCATTTCTCGGATCGTTTTGACGACTTCATCGGCTGCCGTGCTAGAACTAGCATAGTTAATGACAACTTTTGCGCCTTGTTCGGCCAAGGCTAAAGCAACGGCGCGACCAATCCCCCGCGAAGCCCCAGTCACGATCGCAACTCGATCTTGCAGTTGTTTTTGGGTCATAAATTCTCCCTCCCATGAAATCTTTTTATCTAGACCATCATACGGAAAGACGCAGCGATCGCTCTCGACTACTTTTTTAATCAGCGCTCGTTTGGCTATCATAGAAGCTAGAACGACATGCAAATTAAAACGCTACAACGCTTAACGTCTAAATTTTATGGCAGTTAAAAAACAGTTTTCTAGCTTTCAAGAACTCCTCACTAATACAAACACCCCAGTTTTAGTCGATTTCTACGCAACTTGGTGCGGCCCTTGTCAAATGATGGCTCCAATTTTGGAACAAGTCGGCAATCAACTGAAAAATCGCTTGCAAATTGTAAAAATAGATACAGACAAATATCCAGGTTTGGCATCACAGTATCAAATCCATGCACTACCGACCTTAGTTTTGTTCAAAAACGGTCAACCCGTCGATCGCATTGAAGGAGTAATGGTAGCGCCTCAGTTAATTCAGCACTTGCAAACATTGCTCTAAATTTGGTAGTACCAAAACGGATCGCGATCGCATAAAACGATATACTGACGAGGAAGACGCGCGATCGCCCCTTGTTCCTCAAATTCTTTAAGTAGCCGAGTCACCGTTACTCTGGTAATGCCAAGAATTTCAGCAATTTCTTGATGGGTTAAGCGCAAGTCAATGGCTTGTCCTCCGTCTACCTGGCGACCAAACTTTTTGGCAAGCCAACCGAGCAATCGTAGTAGTGACATATCGACAGGACGAGCGTGTAAAATCTCGATAAATTCTTGAAGCTGTTGAATTTGTCTAATTAACGCTTCATTAACGCGATCGTGTTGGTTGAGAGGGAGTAAACTGGCTTCCCCAAGGGTAAGACATTCAATATGAAATGGATCTGCCTTAGATAATGCTGGTGAAACGACATCTCCTACCCCCCACAATCCAAGCGTGACGTAAGTGCCATCTTCTCGCATCGTTAGCGTACGTACCGCCCCAGATTCAATTTTCCACAGACAATCGGGTCTTAAGGGAAGTCGAGTGCGGCGATCGAAGTGACGCAATCTTTGACCGATTAACTCAGTCGATACAGATCCAGATACATTCATTGAAAAGTATCCCAATTTAAAAAGTCTTTACTTTATCTCATCCATCAATTCTAAACTACGATTGTTTCTTAAGTTAATTTAAATTGTTTTGTAATTCAAAAAATCTTGTATACTTTCACTAGCTAAACCATTTAGGAATTCAAGACTTACGCACTCAATGGCTAGAAGTTCGATCCTCCCAAACCACCTTAAAAAGAGGGTTTGGGGATCTACTACGTAAGTCCCATTAATAAATAAGGCGGGCAATGCCCACCTTATTTAGATTCCATCTTACTTTTCCATCCATTCAGTATGGAAAAACTCGCCTCGTGATTTATCGATGCGTTCGTAAGTATGAGCGCCGAAATAATCGCGTTGTGCTTGAGTCAGATTTTGTGGCAGGCGATCGCGCCGATAGCTGTCAAAATAATCTAAGGAAGCACTAAAGGCTGGAACAGCAATTCCTAGCGTATTAGCAACACAAAGCACTTCTCGCCAAGCTGCTTGACGATCCAAAATGCTCTGCTTGAATTCAGGCGCTAAAAGAAGATTGGGTAAGCTAGGATTTTCCTTGTAGGCAGATTTAATCTTATTCAAGAATCCAGCCCGAATAATACAACCTCCCTTCCAAATTCGAGCCGTTTCGGGCAGATTTATATCATACTTAAACTCAGCAGACGCTTTAGCAATCAATGCCATTCCTTGGGCGTAGGAACACATCTTAGAACAATAAAGCGCATCGCGGATCTTATTGACAAACGTTTGCGTATCCCCCTCGAATTTGCCCGTGGGAGCCGTTAATTGCTTCGAGGCAGCGATTCGTTCGTCTTTGTACGACGACATGATACGGGCATTCACGGCAGCAACAATGGTGGGAATTGGAACGCCTAATTCTAGAGAACTTAAAACCGTCCAACGTCCCGTTCCTTTTTGTCCGGCTGAATCTAAAATTAGATCGACCAAAGGCGTTTTCGTCTCTTTTTCGATGTTGGTAAAGATATCCGCCGTAATTTCAATCAAATAGGAATTGAGTTCGTCGGTCGTATTCCACTCAGCAAAGACTTCATGAAGCTGCTTGCTATCCAATCCCAAAACATTTTTGAGTAGGTCGTAAGCTTCGGCGATTAATTGCATATCGCCGTATTCGATGCCGTTGTGTACCATTTTGACATAATGACCCGCACCGCCAGGGCCTATATAAGTAACGCAAGGACCATCGTCAACTTGGGCAGCGATTTTGGTCAAAATGGGTTCTAAATCCTTGTAGGCAAATTCGGTTCCTCCCGGCATTAAACTAGGACCGTTGAGGGCCCCTTCCTCGCCACCGCTAACGCCCATACCAACAAATCCTAACCCAGTAGGTTCTAATTCTTTGGTACGCCGTTCCGTATCTTCGTAGAGGGAGTTACCGCCATCGATAATCGTGTCTCCTTCTTCGAGTAAAGGTTTTAGGTCTTGAATCACTGCATCGACAGGCGCACCCGCTTTAACCATTACTAAAATGTTGCGGGGACGTTCTAAAATTTGCACGAATTCTTGGAGAGAATAGGCAGCTTTAACATCTTTGCCTTGTGCCCTTGTTGCCATGAATTTTTCTGTTTTATCTGCGCTACGGTTATACACGGCGATAGGAAAACCGCGACTTTCTACGTTAAGGGCTAAGTTTTCGCCCATTACCGCTAGACCGATAACACCAAAGGTTCGTTTGTTCATAAACTTTGCTTGTCTGAAGGGTCAACTCACTTTCAGGTTAGCCCGATATTCTCAATCTTCCTGTAAAGAAGAGATTAAAAAACGAGCGTACAATTAGAGAGCGATGACTATGGAGCATTTTTTTAGGGCAGTTATTCCAACGCTCTAACACTTAGCGTCCTGTTATGCGATCGCGCTTTTGGTAGATTGAAAGGAAAATTATTATCTTTGCCCGACTAATATAGAAATGTGAAGATAACAAGATAGTCCCGTGGAAATTACGTTTTTAGGAACGAGTTCTGGAGTCCCAACGCGATCGCGCAATGTTTCGAGTGTAGCCCTACGCCTTCCCCAGCGTGCAGAAGTTTGGTTGTTCGACTGTGGCGAAGGAACTCAACACCAACTTCTACGCAGCGAATTAAGAAGTTCTCAAATTCGACGAATTTTTGTGACTCACATGCACGGGGATCATATTTTTGGTTTAATGGGGTTGCTGGCAAGTTGCGGACTAGCAGGAAGCGCCCAGGCAATCGATATTTATGGGCCGCCTGGTTTAGATGACTATATTCGTGCTTGTTCTAAGTATTCCTACACCTATTTTTCTCATCGAGTTAAAGTTTATTCCGTCAGTCCCGGACTCGTCTACGAAGATGAAGATTTTACAGTGAGTTGTCTTTTGCTAAAACATCGCGTCCCTGCTTATGGCTATCGAATTAGCGAAAAAGACCGTCCGGGACGATTTAATGTCGAAAAAGCCGTCGAACTTGGCATTCCATCCGGCCCGCTTTACGGTCAGCTAAAACGCGGCGAGACTGTCACCTTACCCGACGGTCGCAAAATTCGCGGTGCGGATTTGTGTGGCGAAACTGAAATTGGTCGCAAAATTGCCTATTGTACCGATACAATTTATTGCGATTCGGCGGTCGAATTAGCTGAGGATGCAGACGTTCTCATTCACGAAGCGACTTTTTCTCATGGAGAGGCGCAGATGGCGTTTGAAAGTCTGCATTCTACTTCGACGATGGCGGCACAGGTAGCACTCGCGGCTAAAGTCAAGCAGCTAATTATGACGCATTTCAGTCCGCGCTATACGCCTGGAAATTCGATGGACGTGAAGGATTTATTGGAGGAAGCAAGGGCAATTTTTTCTAACACAATTTTAGCTCGCGACTTTTTCGTTTACGAAGTGCCAAGACGCAGAATGGTTGAGGAAAATTTAAAAGTTAGTACGTGAATTCGATTCTGTTGTGCAATTGGCTGCTTGTTTGCGATCGCTGCCAACAATAATACGATAATTCTCATCTGGTAAAATAGGCAATTCAAGAATACTGAATAATGAGCGATCGCCAAAACAAAAATATCTGGTTCCACGGACTTTTGTTACTTGTTTGGACGAGTATTGGTCTTGGTCTTCGCTTTACTAATTTAGGAGCAAAATCGCCGTCAAGTATCGAAATTTCTACGCTTGGTTTCAGTTTGGGTCATGGTTTTTTGGGCGTATCTTTAGATAAAGCGATCGCAATCGACGCGCTTTTATCTCCATTACAACTCGATCCAACGATTAACGCCAGCGATGTCATTCATCGACTGATAACCGAAAGCAACCATCCGCCTCTTTACTTTATTCTTACCCATTTTTGGCTAAAACTTTTTTCTTGGGGAAACGAAATAGATGCTTTATGGATAGCGCGATCGCTAAGTGCTTTGTTTGGAGTTATGGCGATTCCAGCCATCTTTGCTTTATGTAAGTTAGCTTTTCGTTCTCTAGTTATCGCTCAGATCGCAGCAGCTTTAATGGCGGTTTCTCCTTATGGAATTTATTTATCACAAGAAGCTCGCCATTACACTTTATCAATTGTCTGGATTATTGCCTCTTTGTCTTGTCTAGTCGCAGCAATGAGTCATCAAAATCGTCGAACGCTCGTCCCTATTTGGCTCGTTTGTGTCTGGATTCTCATTAATAGTTTAGGAATCGCCACCCATTACCTATTTTCCCTCGTTTTAGGCGCAGAAAGTCTAGCTATTGCCGGATTTTGGTTGAAATATTTATTGAATAAGGCAGAAGGTTTTAAGAAAGTCGAAAGTTTTGATTCCCCCTTGTCTTCCTTGTCTTCCTTGTCTTCCTTTTCCCCCTTGTTTCCCTTGTCTTCCAAAGGACGTTGGCGAATCTATATAGTTGGTTTGGGAACGCTTGTAGGGGGTTTGGTGTGGCTTCCTGTGGCGAGAAACGTATCTGAGAGCGAGTTAACGGATTGGATACAGACCAGCTTTCAATTAAGCGATTTGTGGGAACCAATTCCGCGCTTTTTTGCTTGGTGGATTACCATGATTTTTTTATTGCCCGTTGAAGGGACTCCGCTGGTTATTACGGTAGTTTCTGGGGCGATCGCGTTGTTAGTTTTATCAAGACTCTTACCTGCGATCGTTCGGGGCATCAAAATACAAATAGCTTCCCCATCTTCTCATTTATCTATATTAATATTAGGCGGTTTTTTATTGAGCGCGATCGCGATTTTCTTAGCAATTATCTACGGATATGGCAAGGACTTATCAAAAGCCGCTCGCTATCATTTTGTTTATTTTCCTGCCGCGATCGCGATCGTGGGGGCAGCTTTAGCAGTTCACTGGCAAAACGAACAACAGAATATATCCTCTTCTTTTCTCAAAGCAACTGGCAAACCCATTGTTATCGTCGTCCTGATAATGGGATTGCTCGGAGGAATGACGGTTGTCAGTAACTATGGCTATCAAAAATCCAAACAAGCCGATCGCTTAGCCGTTCAGATTCAGAACACTTCAAAAGTTCCTGTATTAATTGCGATGACTTATGAAAGTCACGCTCAATTGAGAACGTTAATGGCTTTAGGGGTCGAGTTCAAACGTTCTTCGGCATCTTTGAGCGTACCCAAATTTCTATTATTGCAGAGCGATCGCGATAATTCTGGCGCAACTATCTCCAAACTAGAAACGATTTTGCATCGATTGCCCAAACCGTTAGATATTTGGGGAGTCGATTTTTTAATCGATAACGACGATCTAGAAGCGTTTCGCTGCGAAAAAGACGAACGCGATTTTCCTGGCTATGGCTATCGATACTGGCTATCGCATTGTCGCTGATTTTTTTTGGTAGGATGTTTATTTACCTTAAATTGTAAATTTTGAATTTTGAATTAATAATTTCTCGTACATTTTTTAGTATCTTGCCCCATACTGTGTCAAATGTGACCCATCGATAAATCACATGAATAAGGTCGCAGAAGAATTAGAACAATTTTGGCGCTCTCGATTGCTCAAAGACGAACCCGAACAAGTTCAACGAGAGCGAGATGAGATTATTAATTGGTTGTTGGGGGAAGATAGCGCCAAGCTTGAAGAATTAACGCCAGACCGATTAGCGATCGCTCAACAAGGAATGGACTATCGCTATCGGATTTTGCGACAGCGCTATTTAGGCGCGAACCCAACAAAAGCCTATCGTAACCTCATCAATCGTTTGGGTTCTATTGTTATGTTACGCAATAAAATTCGTACCTGGGTAGCACTCAGCCGCGATCGCCAAAGAGCAGTCAATGATGTTCTCCAAGAAGTTATTCAGGAGATGTTGAATAGCGATCGCTACATTCAAGCACAAATTACTTGGATTTCGCAATGCACTAAAAACGAAACGTTGCGTAACAGTTTATTGCTGACTAGCTTAGAAGAATATTGTTTGCGTCCCATTCGCAACCAACCTTTGTTAGTGTATCGTTTCGTGAATTATCTGCGTCGCACTCAACGGGGAGGAATGACACAAGTTCCTCAGACTGAGATAATACGCTTAATTTCCGAAGAGGTGAATCTAGAAGAATCCGATTCTGCGGTTAGTTTGCTCGATTCGCGGGCGATCGCCGAATATCAAGCAGGTCAAACCTCTCAAGACAAGCAAGGTTTACGCCTCAGAGTCCAACGAGAATTCGAGACTCACTTAGCTGAAAAAGTCGGTTCCGAAGCTGTCGAGTGGTTGCGACTGTATCTGCAAGGACGTTCCCAAGAAGCGATCGCCCAGAGTTTAAATTTACCCATCAAACAAGTTTACCGTTTGCGCGAAAAAATCGGCTATCATGCCGTCCGCGTTTTTGCCATGAAGGGAAATCCAGAATTAGTGGCAAATTGGTTAGAAATTACCCCGAAAGAGCATAATCTCGGCTTAACGCCCAAACAATGGGAAATTTTTTGGCAGGGGTTAACGCCTACGCAGCGTCAGATTGTCGAACAGATGAAAGTAGGTAAAAGTCTCGACGCGATCGCCCAAGCTTTAAATTGGAAAAAAAGCCAACTGATGGGCGAATGGAGTCAGCTTTATCTAGTCGCACAAGAGTTACGTAGCGAAGGAACTGGCGGGTAAGAAAAACAAGGGAGATGGGGAGATGGGGAGACAGGGAGATGGGGAGACGGGGAGACGGGGAGATGGGGAGACTGGGAGACGGGGAGAAAAATCTATGGAAAGTTACCCTTTACCCCTTCCCTTTACCCAAGCGAAGCTATTCCCTATTCCCTATTCCCTTTAATAATTTTAGCTGGAATCCCAACAGCCGTCTGACCTGCTGGAATATCTGTTAACACGACTGCATTAGCCCCAATATTGACATCATCGCCAATTGTAATCCCTCCAAGGACTTTCGCGCCTGCACCTACATTAACTCTTGCGCCTAGTTTTGGCGCATCAAATGGGCGATCGCGATAGCGATTCCCCAAAGTCACGCCTTGGCGAATAATACAGTCGTCCCCAATAACACAATCTCCGTGAATAATAATACAGCTTTGGTGTTCGATAATAACGCGGCGACCTAGCTTAACGCAATAGGGAAGATCGATTCCATAAACATTGCGAACTCTACGATAAAGAAAGCGATAGATAATGCTAAAGGGAGCGCGTAACAATTTGGATGCGATTTTCATCCTCCAGTTACCAAATCGATGAATAGCGACCGCACGAAATCCTGGCTTTGTCCAATCGCGTCCGTGGGCAATCCAGTCTTCTTTAATTTGTTCCCACAATTTTAGGGGAGTAGTTTCTTGTAACTGGCTTTCGTTGATAGATTGGGGTTGTACGGTCATGTCAGCTTTAGCATTAATTACGGAATTTTGGAACTAAAAAGCAATGATGACGCACTGCAACATGATGCTTTAACGCTAATCATTTTAGACCGTCGTGCAGCCCCCCAACTAATTTTCGACCTTAAATTAGATCTGATTTGTGACAAATAACGCCAAAAAGTGCTGCTAAAGCAGTAATCCCCAAGGCAATGAGGGGATGTTGTCCTTGACTGACGGCAAAAGAGGTGACTATCCCAGCACCTAAAGCAGCAGTCAGCGCAGCGCCAATTAGATCTTTATCAGTGTTTTTGTTATACATACAAGCTTTAAAAGAGCAGTTTCAGTGTTCTCAAAAATAACACTGACTTTTTATCAATTGGATAAAAAAAACAAAATATTGCAATCAAGCTTTAAACTCAGCTAATTTTCTTAACAATATTGGGATGCTTCTGCACGGAACGCGATCGGCTTTGCCGCTACGCGGAGCGTAATCGCGATAAATTAGATCGAGATGGAGTCCAGATTTTTAAACCTTTTATGTCCAAAATACATACTATTGACATTCGTCATCGAGGAAACACTCATACCATTCAAGTTTCAGAAGAGCAAACTATTCTACAAGCAGCTTACGATGCGGGAATCGATTTGCCGAGTTCTTGCAATGCAGGGGTTTGCACTACTTGTGCGGCTCAAATTCTTCAAGGAGAAGTCGATCAAAGCGATGGAATGGGCGTTTCTCCAAACCTGCAAAGCGAAGGTTACGTGCTATTGTGCGTTGCGTATCCTCGTTCTGACTTGAAAATTGAGACTGAAAAAGAGGAAATGGTTTATCAGCGACAATTCGGACAACCTTAAATCAGCGTCCAGTTACTAGTGACCAGATACCCAAGTTTGGTCACTGTTTAAAATCTTAGCGATTTTTTTGCAGATCGGGCTTGAGAACGATTTGGCAAGTGTTAATTAATATTAAAACGCTAATTAAAGATTGATTCGCTTCGATGTCGATAATAATTTCAAAATTTTGCTTTAAATTTTTTGCGGAAAAAATTCTTGGGTTGTTGAAGTCATGAAAGGATCGGGAAAAGATTTTTAAACCTCTTGCCCAGTCAACGCCACGGTGTAAAGCGTTTTATTTTTACACAGAAGCATTTGTGATTGCCCTGCTCCGGCAGCGACAAAGCCAATCCCGTGAAGAGTGAAGAGGAGGAGATTAATGATGGAACGTCTTTTTTGGAGTATTTTTTTTACGGTTTGCTTGTGGAGTATGGCTCATATGTCGGATTCCTCTCAACGCGATCGCATGAGTTCTCCGGCGATGTCCGATCTCTTATCAATAATCAGCAAAGAAAAACCAATCCTTCGCGCTTAAGGGTTTAAGCGATTTCAATAAGAATTTACCCAGTTTAACTTCAGTGACGCTCTTTTTAAGATTTGTTATCTTCTTGCCAAGATAGCATTTTTTTGTTTTTGTTTACTTTAAATAAGTTTTACATTTGCCTTAGCAAATGTCAGCCTTTTTTGCTACAACTTTACAAAAACTTCATTAACACTTTGAATAGTTTTAATTGCATATAGCAGGAATTCAAGACAGGCGATCGCCAGCGTCAAAATCATTTAATCCCTGAGAATATTGACCAATTAACCTAAGTATATTTACGATGGTTATATGAATAAACTTCTCTAACACATATAATCAGGGTCTGAGGCTCGTTCTGGTTCGATAAAAGCTAAAAAATCTCGATTGGCGAGAAAAAGCTCGGCAAAAACACGGATGCGGCTCAGTTGTTTTTTAGTTTATGAAATAAATAGAAGCTCATTCATTCATTCCTAATAAATTAGAGTTCATAGATGATCTCCATATACATACTGACTTATAACGAAGAAATAGATATTGCCCCTTGTATCGAATCAGCTTTACTTTCCGATGACATTATAGTTGTAGACTCTTTTAGTACAGATAGAACCGTTGAAATAGCCTCTCGCTATCCCGTGCGCGTAGTACAACATAAATTTGAAAGTCATGGAAAGCAACGTACTTGGATGCTAGAATCCATCCCTACAAAACATGAATGGGTTTATATTCTAGAAGCAGACGAGCGGATGACTCCCGAACTCTTTCAGGAATGCCTAAAAGCCAGCAAAAACCAAGAAATTATCGGTTATTACGTAGCCGAGCGAGTCATGTTTATGGAGAAATGGATTCGCTATAGTACCCAGTATCCGCGCTATCAGATGCGTCTGTTCAAAAAAGAAAAAGTCTGGTTTACTGACTACGGTCATACCGAAAGAGAAGTTTGCGAAGGGACAACAGGTTTTTTACAAGAAACCTATCCTCACTATACTTGTGGAAAAGGATTGAATCGTTGGATCGACAAACACAATCGCTATTCGACCGATGAAGCTAAAGAAACACTGCGTCAGTTGCAATCTGGTAATGTTAACTGGCGCGATTTGATATTTGGGAAATCGGAAGTCGAACGACGACGAGCCTTAAAAGATTTATCCCTACGTCTTCCCTTTAGACCGCTATTGCGTTGGTTTTATATGTACTTTTTCTTAGGTGGAATTTTAGATGGACGAGCGGGATTTGCTTGGTGTACGTTACAAGCTTTTTATGAATATTTAATTCTGCTTAAAGTCGAAGAATTAAAGCAAAAGTCTCATTCTCGCGTCAGTCAACCTAATTCAGTGACTTCATTTCATCGATCGAGTTTTTCCAAACATTCAGATTTAGTTTCGACTTATCGATCGCACATTTGGCGAAAATAAAGAATATGTTCCCTAAAAAATGCTCTAAAAGTAGCGATCGCTTTAAAGGCGAACGCATAGTATTAGGGATCAAGAGATATAAAGCTGCAACAGCAGTATACAGAAATCATCTTCTGAACTCATCCCCGCTGTAAAAAGGCAGGGATTTCGTGTTATTGGTCATTAGTTATCGGTACATTTAACAAAGGACAAAAGACAAAAATGTCGGACTCTTGACCCCTCAAACAGCGAACAGCGACCAGTAATGTTTCATAGTAACTGGTCACTGATAACCGATCGCTTGCTTTATCTTAATTACATGATGTAATGCGATGCCTTCAAACTTTCAGTAGCAGATTTTAACTTATCTGTGCTGGATGGGATGGATTCTAGATTCGATTGTGGATTTTCTGCGGCGTTTGGCATTGGTTTGGCAGATAACAAACCTTTACGCCAAAAGATAAAACGGACTGTACAAACTATTCAAATACAGTTCCATCTCGCAAGCTGCAATCAAATCGGTGCTGACCTTAGTTTTGTACTTGAGCAGGTGAAGAACGATTTTACGCAGGTCGTTGCAGGTATAGGCGAGAAGCGCCATTGGTTTGTGCTGCGGTTTAACGCTTAGCATTCTTGTAACATAACGGCTGCGTCCAATTCCTCGGAAAAAAGGAATCAGATAATCTCTCTCCAAGCGATGGCGAGGAATTTTATGATAAACGAGCATAGCGGGGTTGTACCAAATTTCCCAGCCTGCTTGTTGAATGTGCGCGATCGCTCTAAGTCTTCTCCTGTCAGCATACTGCCAGGGATTCTGCCGCTCAAAATGGGGCGAGGCGGTACGTTATCGAGCCAAGCTCGTTTTCTAACCACCAAACCCGCCGACGGGGGTAAGACTTTTTTCTCCTGTGGATACAGGCGCGCGATGGAACCGCGATCGGTCAGTGCCAAAAAAGGCGCTATTTTATCGAAATTATCGGGAGGAGTGGCTTCAAACTCGCCAAAGATACGACTGCCATAAGCACCTGCCTTGGGATGTTCTAAGGCAAATGCGTAAGCTTGCATTATCCAGTTGGGTTCGGGTAGATTGTCATCGTCGAGAAACCCAATCAGTTCGCTTTTCGCTTCTTTAATCGCTCGCGATCTTGCGAAGGCGGCTCCTTGCTGCGGCTCAAAAGAATATTTTAATGGGTAAGCTTGGGGCCAAGTCGCTTGATATTCCCGAACGACTTCGGCGGTATTATCGTTGCTGTTGTTATCAATAACGACGATTTCCCAAGAAATATGTTCTACATCGATTTGCGATCGCAATTTTTCGAGAACATCTGGCAAACGTTTTTCCCCGTTATAAGTAGGAATTGCTATAGTGAAATCCACTCGTGCGTTCATTATGCCTACAAACTCCAACGAACTAGGTTTTTGCGTATTGTTAGTCAGGGAATCTCACTGGATTACTATTCGTCTATAGCTCAAACAAAGTTAGACGTAAAAACAAGAGATTGTGTTAGGGTTTTGAAGCGTTTATTAATTTAAAACTTCAAACAAAGATTCTATAAACATTGACTGATTGATGTTCAGAAAAATCCTCAGCAATTTTTTTAATGTTGCTAGGTTTTAAAATGAATTTTTCTATTTTTTTACCGATCGATATATGACTATTTATCCTTTTTAAAACTCCGATCGTCAATAGTTTTAACCAGGCTTCATAAACTCTTTAAAAAAGTTTCCCATACATATACTTAACTTAAGAGAAAACTGATAGGTGTTAAAGGCTCATAGTTCTTTCTGTATAAGCTTTTTCAATCTACATACGTACAAAGTAAACAATTGAGTATTTCTAACTAATGGGATCGCTTTTATAAAGCTTTTGTAAAGTAACGCGATCGCGCTATGTCTTCATAACAAGCTATGGCAATGTGGATAACATTTTGTAACAAAAAAGCGATTGCTTCCAACCATAAAAAGCGATCGCCAAAAGTTTTAGAATAAGGAATGAAATATTTACTTAGCAGTTAGTTGAGGCTAGATGGCTCGATTAGCTGCTTTTTTTGCGCTTGAGAGAACCTGCACCCAACGCACCAACAGCCAATAATCCTAATACAGAGGCAGGTTCGGGAACGGATTCAGCTTTGTCAACCGTGTAGTCGAAGACTGCCTTACCTGTTCCTAAATCAACTGTCAATTTACCCTTAGCTTTCGATAGACTAGTAGCACTACCTACACCAGAATAGATTTCTCCATTTTTACTAATAAATACTGCGCTTCCAGTAATATCAATAAATCTTTGGTTGCCGATAATTATATCGTTCCCAATGACGACATCGTTCCAATCTATATAAAAATCATCTAGACCATTTGCACCATCATCGTAAGACAAGAATCCAGAAAGATCTATTGAATTATTTTTATTAAATGTAACATCTTTAATTACTAATTCATTGTATGGATCGAAGGCATCCGTACTGAGGTCTGTATCAACTGTAAAGACACCTCCAGAAGTACCTGCTTGGCCGCTAGCATTATAAAAATCAAATTGTAAAGAAGTGCTTGCATCGCCTAAAATTTTAAAATTTGCATCGCCATATAGTCTATCGCCAACGACAAGATTTAGCGCTTGAGCGGAAGAAGAAGATAGAGTAATTGCACCAGCAACAGCAGCAAAAGTCGCACCCCAACCTAAAACATTGATACCTTTCATGGATAACTCCAAATAATTTATATTGAATGAAACTTTTTTCAATCTCTAGAAAAAATCACAAAAATTCTCTCTGCATCCATCGCATATATCAATTGCGATAAATACTTAAAATCTCAAAGCCTCGCGATTTATTTCTAGTTAATTGCTCGATTGATTTATATCGCTATTGTGCCTACGTACCCCCTGGTATCGTCAATATGTTTTCAGTAACTTTACGGAAGCTTTAATTATTTTTAGGAAGATATTACCTCAAATCGAGCAGTTCATCAGGATTGACCCATTGACCCAAATAAAGAATTATCAAGACTTTGAACGCTCAAAATCTCTAATTCAAAAAGTATGAAATCAATTTTTTTTCTTACTTAGGTTATATGAACTTTTGATGAAGCACTTATATTTATAAAAATCAGAGTGTAATAATTGTGCTTGCAAAATAAAAAATTAGCCCTTTTGGGTTGAAAGCAACACAAATAAGATCTCTAGCAATGTTTTTTAGGAAAGCTCGTTTAAATAAGCTTCATCGGTATTTATACGGAAAGATTTTTGCGATCGCGTCAAATACTGCTAATTTCACAACCCAAAAAGCGCAAGCAGCAAAAAAGTGGCATTCGCCGATTAATCTAGGCTTACTAGCCATACTAGTTTTAGTAACAGTGCTAGTCACCACTATCTATGTATCGAGCGAGCATTATTTTACTTTTGGGATTTCGTTAACTATCCCAATCAAACTAGCGAATTAGTTTCTGTCTTGCGGAGATCTCCACTTGAAGGAATCTGGAGATTGTATACTTCGTTATCGCTCGATTACAGTCAACTGCCATGTTTGCCACTAATTCCCTTCTTCTTTATTTTTGGCGAATCCCGTTTAGTTTTTATCGTCGCTTGTGCCTTAGTCTATATTGTGCCTTTTACATTAGTAACGGGTGCGATCGCGACAAAATCATTCCGATTTATCCTCGTATCGTTTTCTGGTCTACTGCATTTGTCACCTTATTAATTCCCTCTACTTGGACTGCATTATTGCGAGGATATCCAGATATTGGTAGTGCTGTTTTAATCGGCTTAGCAGCATTAATTTACTTGCAAGATGTCCGATTAAAAACGTGGTGGAAAGCTCCGTTAATTGGAATATTACTTGCCTTATCGATTCTTTTTCGCCGTCATTTTGCCTATAGCGTCAGAGCTTTTTTAGTTGCGACGATTCTACAAACTTTAATAATTTTAATTATTGATGGACGCGATCGCTCCGAAAGAATTATACGAAATATTAAGCACTATAGCTTATTATTTAGCTTAATTATTATTAGTAGCTTAGTTACTTTAACCATCTTAGCCCCGAAATTTGTCTATAAACTTTTAACCGTCAATTTTCGCGAACTTTACGCTTCTTACGAACAACCTTTGAGCGTAACGTTTCAATTCTACGGACAATCCTATGGTTGGTTAACTTGGCTTACTGTTGTAGTAGGATATGCTGCTGGAATTCTGACGCGAACTCTCGTGCGTCCGGGGATATTCTTTGTTGTTAGTTTCGGCTGTCTTTCGTTAATTCAATGGGGACTGTCTTCCAAACAACTCGGCGTACACTATACGACACATTTCACGCTTTTTGTCGTACTGGGAATTCAAGCATTTTTGTGGATGACGTGGCTTTTGCTGCGAGACAAACAGCGTATTTGGATATTAACCGTTGGCGTTTTGCTGCTATTATTTAATGCTGCGATCGCACTAACCCCCATTAATTTACCTAGTTCGTTGCGTCCTTTATTAGCAGCAAATTATCCGCCACTAGTACGCAACGATTACGATACCTTTGTCCAAATGCTTGAATATCTTCGTGAAATTTCGCCTAAAAAAGAGCCGATTTATGTTGTTGCTTCTTCGATGACGATTAACGCTCATATGGTGGGACAGGCGGAAACGCAACTTTATGGAAAAAAACATAGAAAATTAAAGGTTTTAGATGTCCCAGAAATAGATTCGCGCGATACTTATCCCCTAGAAGGACTTTTACAGGCTAAATACGTCGTTGTTGCCGAGCCTTTCCAATATCACTTACCACCTCAAGAACAAGATATCGTTAAAGTGGCATGGGATATGTTTAGCAAAAATCGAGAATTGGCTCAAGACTTCCAACGCTTACCAAAACAGTTCACTCTCGATGGAGGCATTATCCTAAGTATCTATGAGCGAACCAAACCAACGGACTTTGCGACGACCCTTGCTTCTCTCCAGGAAATGCAGCAGCGAATTCAACCCAAACCAGGCAGTCAATCGGACTGGATAACGATAGAACAATCGGGTCAGGGGATCTTGCTGGGTAAGAATCCAGATAATACACTTGAAATTAAGACTTCCGCACCTAGTACCGCAACGTTGTTGTATTTTGGTTCGATACCAGAAGTCGTTAATCTAACCGGACAAAGTGTTTTTCGCGGAGATCGATGTCCTGCTCTTGTACTACAACTGTTAGCTTTGGACTCGCAAGGACGGGTCATCAATAGTGCCAGTGTTTCGCCTGCAAGCAAAGATCCCAAGAATTTCTCGCTCTCTATTAAAGAAAAGCAAACAGCTTATCTGAGTCTTAAGATTAATTATGGCGATCGCATTAAGAATACTAATTCCTGTTCGCTCAAACTTTCCAATCTCAATATTGTGAGTGCAAAATTAAGTAATCGTTGAGCGAGCGTAGATTGGTGTCTCGCCGTCGTAAAACCCAACAAGGCTTATAGAACCCATTTAGGATCTTGTTAGGCAGTGGCTAAGCGCTTGAGCATCAGCCCGATCGAGCATCTGTTGCCTGTTTCCTATTCCCAAAACTGTATCTAAATCTATTTGAGAAACGCTATATTAAGAATTTAAAACGCTCAAAGTTCCTTTTTGGGCATTTAACCGTGCGATTCTTCCGACGGGTAACGCCGCATTAACCCCATCGTGACCGAAAGGCAGGTCAGAGACAATGGGAATATTTAGATCTCCCAAGCGATCGCGCAACACTTCTTCAACAGTCCAACTCGTACTCCCGACAGGCGGATGGCAGCGACTAAACCGTCCTAATGCAATTCCTCTAACGCCTTTAAAAGCGCCTGTCATGCGCCATTGAGTTAACAGGCGATCGATGCGGTAAGGAGCTTCTGTCACGTCTTCTAGCGCTAAAATCACGCCATACAGCGAAGGTTGAACGAAGGTTCCTAATAGATGAGTTGCAACGGTTAAATTGGCAGGAAGTAAAATTCCTTCTGCTATTCCTCCGCCCCATCCTTTTCCCGTCAAAGGTTCTAGGGAACGACCTTCTATACAGTCGAATAGTCGTTGAATCGACCATTCGGGTTCGGATGCTAGCGTAGTTAAAACGGGTGCGTGAACCCCAGAAATGCCAACTGTAGCAAGACTCCACAATAACCCTGTAACGTCAGAAAAGCCGATTAGCCATTGGGGATTGGTGACTGGTGACTGGCGATTGGGGAAGCATTCTACGTTCGACAAGGAAGAATGTTTATTTCTAAACGTTTTATCTTGTAGCTTCCTTCTGCCCTCTGCCCTCTGCCCTCTGCCTTCAAAAACTGGTAACTGATTCTGTTCCCAATTCCAATCTTCTAACAATCTTGCGCTACCATAACCGCCTCTGATACAGAGAATCGCTTTGCATTCAGGATCGTTCCATGCTTCGGCTAAGGCTTGTCTGCGATGTTCGTCGTCTCCTGCTAGGTAGCCATAACGATCGCCCCAATTACTGCCTAATTCTACGCGATAACCGCGCGATCGCCAAATTTCTACGCCCTTCTCAAAGGCTTCCATCTCTTTCAGGGCACCACTAGGTGCAACTACCTTGACTAAATCTCCTGGTTTAAGAAATGGGGGAAGTTGACAGGCAGCAATTTCGGTCATTTATTCTGGTTTTGTAAGATATTAAGTGAGGCTATAGGGAAAAGGCAACAGGCAACAAAAATTTGATTTATAAACGTCAATATTTCTGTAGTGCGAGCTACAACATTCATAATGCTTTAATTTAACTATTGCGATCGCCATTTATCCTTGGATATTGCAACAGCTAAACTAAAGTACCGCCTTTAATTGTGCCGCCAATCAGTTTGCTTGCCAAGCAGAGTGCTATCCATCGATTGAGACTGGTAGAAGTTTCTATTCCTACTTTGAGCGTCATAAACGATCGAATTCCTAGCCTCAAGGCAATAGTACTGACAAGAATTCACTAACTCGCTTTAGTTGCCTATTGTCTAAGTACCAACTACTAAGGAAAACTTAATTATGACAACAGAATCTTTTCAGAAAAATAGCATTAGCTGGCAAATAGAACAGTGGCAACAACGCCTAGGGGAAGAATGGGAGTTACAAACGAGACGATGGATTAGTAATTCTGACTTTTCTTTCCCATCTTTTGATTGGATAAATTTTGCTCTGTTGTGGGAAATTACCAAAGTCGTTTTGATAATTTTAGTGGTTGTTTTTTTGAGTTGGGCAGCTTGGCAAATTTGGCAATTATTAAGCCCTTCTTGGTATCGTTTGACTAATCCTACTATTAGAACTAAAGATCGGTCAGAACAAAACTTATCGATCGCAGATTTATTGAGGCGATCGCGACAATTTCAACAGCAAGGCGATTATTATCAAGCTTTTCAATATTTATATTTGGCGATGTTACAACAGTTGAGCGATCGCAAGATTGCTCCTACTCAAGCTAGTCGTACTGATGGAGAATATTTACAAATCATTCAACAATTACCCCATCCTCAACCTTATCAATTTTTATTAATAACGCATCAACAACTTTGTTTTAGTAATAGGCAAGCTTCTTTAGACTTATTAGAAGAATGTCGGCAAGTTTATCAAGAAATGGAGTTGAATTCACCATCGTGAAAATTACTAAACGCAGATTAATTATATATATTGCGATCGCACTGGTAGCGATTATTTTAATTACGATTATAGCGGCTCCCAATACTAACCAAATCAATAAAGGTTCTACTTATGGTCGCGCTCCTGATGGCTATGGCGCTTGGTATTCTTTTATGTCAGAACGAGGAACGCCCGTTCGACGATGGCAAAAACCTTTCGATAAAATTATCGATAAATCTTCGATTACTTTTTTACGAATTTATCCGAAATTAATGCCCCAGATTTTTGTTATATCTCAATCCGAGTTGAATTGGGTCAAAAAAGGCAATACTATAGTTATTTTAGGAGTCTATGATTTTGTAACCGAAGCTCCTTTTAGCAGCGAACAAGATAGTTCGGTAGGTAAAATTAAAATTGATACTAGACGACGAAAAGAAAGAACTTCAGGAAAACTTTTAGGAGATCGTTTCGGGGCAATTATTTGGTCGGAAACTATAGGAAAAGGAAAAATCATTTATTCTACTACTCCCCATTTAGCAGCTAATGCTTATCAAGATTTTCACAGTAATTATGAATTTCTAGCGCAACTAGTAACTGAAGAGAAAAACCCTATTTGGGTTGATGAATATCTTCACGGTTATAAAGATAAAGATGTTATCGATGAGCAAATTGGCGGAGATATTTTTAGTTATTTAGCTAGAACCCCATTATTGCCAATATTAATACAAAGCGCGATCGCGTTAATAATAGTCATTTGGGCGGGAAATCGTCGCTTTGGCAAACCCGTTACCATAGCTGCATCGGTTGTAGAAAATAGCGAAGCTTACATTCAAGCATTGGCAGGGGTTTTACAAAAAGCTAAAAGTAGCGAATTTTTAGTAACGGCGATCGCCAAAGAAGAACAGCGACAATTACAAAAAGCACTAGGATTAGAAGAAACGCTACTAGATTCACAATCTCTTGTGGATGCTTGGATACAACAAACCGGGCAAAACGCAACGGAATTAAAGTCTTTACTCAAAGTTAGCTCGAATAACAAGCCTATGAGCGAAGTAGATTTGCTCGCTTGGATCGAAAAATGGCAAAAAATCCGGCAAATCTAATGATGAATGATGAATGATGAATGATGATTTATGCAATAAATATATTCAGAATGTGTAATTTTATAATTTTTTGGTCGATATTTTAAATCAGCGAACAGTCGGTCATAGCATATGGTTCTTGGACTTCAACCGAAACGATAAAACTGATGTACAGACGCGATCTATCGCGTCTCTAACAATAACTGATAACTGATAAGATGACTGACGACAAAGCTATTTTTCAAAATCTCGCTCAAACCCTCAATACAATTATTCTGGGTCAAACAGCCTTAGTCCAACAATTGCTAGTTGCACTCCTAAGTGGGGGACACGTCATTATTGAAGGAGTACCAGGAACCGGAAAAACGTTGCTTGTTAAGATACTCGCTAAGTTAATTCAAGCAAATTTCAAACGAGTGCAGCTTACACCAGATATTTTGCCATCAGATATTTTAGGCGTTAATATATTCGACCTCAATACTCGTAGTTTTACCCTCAAAAAAGGCCCTATTTTTACCGAAATCTTATTAGCGGATGAAATTAACCGTACCCCGCCAAAAACTCAGTCAGCCCTTCTAGAAGCAATGGAGGAACAACAAATCACCTTGGACGGGGAAACCCTGCCATTACCTCCTTTATTTTGGGCGATCGCGACGCAAAATCCTTTAGAATTCGAGGGAACATATCCCTTACCCGAAGCACAATTAGATAGATTTTTATTCAAATTAATCGTCGATTATCCCGATGCTGGCGCAGAAAAACAAATGTTGCTTAACGTCCAGCAAGGATTTCAACCCAAAAAACCTTATTTAGACAGTCTCAAACCCATTGCAACAGTAGAACAGATTTTAAGTGCAAGAAAGGCAGTACAAACCACAAGAGTTGATGAAAAAATTCTCGATTATCTCCTAACTTTGCTTGAAAAAACCAGAAAACATCCCGATTTAATTTTAGGTGGTTCTCCCAGATCTGCTGTTGCTTGGTTGCAAACTAGCAAAGCACAAGCATGGTTATCCCAACGAGATTATGTAACTCCTGATGATATTAAAGCCGTTGCACTGCCATTATTACGCCATCGTCTCATCTTAAAACCCGAAGCCCAATTAGATGGAGTACAAATTGATGCAGTGGTTAGTTCCCTCTTAAAACAGGTCGCAGTACCGAGATAATCGACTGACTGCCCGACACATTTTCGTTAAATTAGCCACAGACGTAATATTTCAACGCTTTATCAGTTAAACTACTAAAATGTACTATTTTTGTAACTTAAAGCTCTTTTTAAATCCCAAAATAAGTTACTATAATTTGCTTGCGTCTATGCAAACTAAATTGGCAAAAAAATGTTAAGTTGCTCGCCATACTTAATCTGGAAAGCATTTCAATTACTAATAATATTTGATAAGGGACAATTGCTATGAGTGCAATTTACGATCTGGAACATACTACAAATTACCGTTACGCCAATCCGGTTACATTTGGGGAGCATCGAGCGATCTTCTTACCAAGAGCAAATTATAGCGGACGTATCCTAAGCTACTCGTTAGAAATCAATATCCCCTCCAAGATTCGTTGGATGATGGACACCCTCTCCAATAATGTAGCTATTATCGAACTGAACGAACCAGCAACAGAGTTAGTCGTAACCTATCGCGTCAGAGGAGAGCATTTTGGCTTTCACGCGATCGCAGAATTTCCGCTCGATCTCCGCGCTGAAGAAATTCCAGTGCAGTACGCGCCAGATGAATGGGACGACCTAGCGTTATTCATGCGTCCCCATACAACCGACCCCGATGGCAGTCTAGCTGCCTGGACAAAAAGCTTTATCGCGGGGGATCGGGATAAGACCCTAGATGTACTGCAACGCATAATGGATACGATTAATAGCTCCCTGACCTATGAAGCGCGTGAATTAGAAGGAACCCAGTCCCCGACCCAAACGCTGCGTCTCAAGTCGGGCACCTGCCGAGATTTCGCTTGGTTGATGATTGAAGCCCTACGCCGACTGGGTTTTGCCTGTCGCTTTGTCAGTGGCTATTTATATGATGCAGCACTGGACGGTGGAGAGATTGGGATGACCGGATCTGGAGCGACTCACGCCTGGGTACAAATCTATCTTCCTGGTGCTGGATGGCGCAACTATGACCCCACTAACCAGATTACGGCAGGGTTTAATTTAATTCCAGTCGCGATCGCCCGTCACCCAGGGCAAGTCATTCCTCTGTCAGGCTCTTGGTTTGGCAACCCCCAGGACTATATGGGGATGGATGTTCGAGTTGTGCTTCGCGAGTTGTGCTTCGCAAGCTAGGTTCCCTTCCAGAATTTGATAAGCCCCATACCTTTTTCCCGGCTGCACCTAGAAGCGGCGATTGCGTAAGGGATAGGAATAACCCCGACATCGCCAACAGTCTGTAATTGGTTACCTATTCGTGCGAAAATTATGCAAACGCATTCGAGTCACCTTCAAGGGTTGAGCGATCGCGAAGCGGCAAATCGTCGCGCAGCAGGACAGGGAAACGATCTACCCATTCAAACCAGCCGTACCTACTCGGAGATCTTGCGGGACAACCTATTTACGTTTATTAATGGCGCTTACTTTTTCCTCAGTCTGGTATTGATTGCTCTGGGGCGAGTCAGCGATGTTACCGTGTTGGCTTTCGTCATCTGTCTGAATGTCGTGACGAACGTCATTCAAGAAATTCGCGCCAAGAAAAAACTCGACAAAATTGCTCTGGTGACGCGCCCAAAAGCGAGTATCATTCGAGAGGGTCGGGAACGAGAGATCGATCCCAGCGAAATTGTGGTGGGCGATTTGCTGGTGGTACGTCCCGGCGACCAGATCGTAGTAGATGGTTCTGTTATCGGGGAAGGCAAGATTAAAGTTGACGAGTCGTTGTTGACTGGAGAATCGGATTTAATTCCCAAACAGGCTGGCGATCTGCTGTACTCTGGCAGTTTTTGTGTCAGTGGCATCGCCTGCTACGAAGCCCAGAAGGTGGGGAGCGAGAGTTTAGCAAGCCAAATGACATCCGAAGCTCGTAAGTTTCGCAAGGTGCTTACGCCGCTGCAACGTCAGATTAATCTAACGATTCGCTTATTGCTCGGCGTTGCAATTCTCTTGGGGGCGATCGTAACCCTGCGGATAATACTAGGCGTGATTCCCTTTACCATTGGGGTGCAAAATATCGCGGTAATTGTGGGTTTGGTTCCTAGCGGGTTATATTTAATGATTACCCTTGCTTATACCTTTGGGGCAGTACGGATCGCCAACCAAAGTGCCTTAGTACAGCAATCTAATGCGGTGGAATCGATTAGTCATGTGGATACGATCTGCCTCGACAAAACCGGGACGCTT
Source organism: Candidatus Altimarinota bacterium (assembly GCA_012031035.1). GTDB lineage: Bacteria > Cyanobacteriota > Cyanobacteriia > Cyanobacteriales > Microcystaceae > Hydrococcus. The sequence continues at coordinate 44,207 of JAAUUT010000028.1, forward strand.
ACTACCAATCGAATTCACTTACAAACAGTATTTCCTATCGACCGGGAACGCTCCAAACTAGAATCGCTTTTGGGGGACTATGCGGCTAGTGTCTCTACCAGCAACAAAACCAACGATGCGATCGCCACAGCCTTTCCTAAACCCAGGCGATCCCTACAAACAGAAGTTCCCTTCGGTTCGGCTCATAAATGGAGCGCGATCGCCTTTTCCGACGAACCTGGCGTATATCTCCTCGGTGCCCCAGAGATACTAGGCATAGCAATGCCCCTATCCGACGACCTACACGCCCTCATTGGGGAGGGAGCCGCGCAGGGCTTGCGGGTGCTGTTGTTTGCCCATAGTTCGGCAGTGACAGAATTACAAGATGAAGCAGGCAATCCACTGCTGCCGACCCATTTGACTCCACTGGGAATTCTGTACTTTGGCGATGAGTTGCGTCCAGATGCCTATCAAATCCTGGCAGAGTTTCAGCAAGCAGGCATCCAGGTCAAAATAATTTCAGGCGACAATCCAGCAACCGTAGCAGCGCTAGCAAAACAGGCAGGATTAGGCGATGACATTATCGCGGTTTCAGGACAGGAACTCGCGCAAATGGATGATGCGACCTTCACCCAAACCGCTGGAGAAGGCACGATTTTTGGACGCATTACGCCAGAGCAAAAAGCCCGTTTAGTTAAGAGTCTGCAATCTCGCGATCGCTACGTTGCTATGATGGGCGATGGCGTAAATGACGTACTCTCTCTCAAACAGGCAAATGTAGGTATCGCCATGGAAAGCGGGAGCCAGGCAACCCGTGGCGTAGCGGATATCGTGTTATTGAATGATTCGTTTAATGCTCTCCCCAAAATCTTTCTAGAAGGGCAACGGATTCGCAATGGCGTTGCAGATATCAACAAATTGTTTATGGTGCGAATTTTTTCCTTTATTCTAACCATTGTCGCTATTGGAATGATTACGCTGACCTTTCCCTTTGGCATTAAGACCAGCACCATTGTCACATTCCTCACCGTTGGTATTCCACCTTTCTTTGTCACTCTATGGGCGCAACCCAACAAAACCGAAGGACGCGACGGTAACTCATTTTTGCATTTTGTCTTGCCTGCAACCCTATCCCTATCCCTGGCAAGCATTCTCGTCTATCTGTATTTCCTGGCAGATCATCTGGCTCCCATTCTAGACTGGCTTCGAGGAGACATTCCCCTAGAAGCACTCGACCGCCAGATCTCATTAGCCGATATATCTCGCTCGCGACAGATAGCAGAAAAAGGCATGGTAACTATGCAGATTTTTGGAGGGCTGTTGTTACTGCCCTTCCTCAAGCCACCTACGAGGTTTTGGGTTGCCGGAGAACCGTTATGCCGTGACTGGCGGTTTACTATCCTGGCTGGGGTTGTTTTCTTATTTTACGTTGCGATTGTAGCCGTTCCATCGATCGGGAACTTTTTTGAACTTTACCCATTAAAACCGATCTACTATTGGATAATTGGCGCGATCGCATTAATTTGGATGCTAGCAGTGCGATGGATCTGGAGACAGGCACTGCTCGATCGCTTTCTCGGCATCAAAATTAGCCCATTCTAATGGTAAAAATGCAGGGCGTTAGCGCACATTTTACCGTTAGGTATCGCGCGATGAGCCGCAGGACCCGCCAAAGGCGATCGTACTGTTCACTGATATGGCAAGTATTTAAACAAGTCATCCAATACTTTATTCGCTGCTGATATACCTAGTGTGTACCATTTTTCTGGAGTGACAAAATAAACCCGATTGTTCTTGAATGCTTTTAGGCTCCTAAACACAGGATTTTTAAAATAAAAGCTTGCTCCTCTTCGGTCTATATCAACGATAAACAGAATATCAGAATCGTACTCACCAATGGTTTCAATACTGAGATTCCACGCGCCATTGCCAGGAAGTGCAAATTTATAACGCAGCCCTAGATCGGTTAGAATTGGAGAAATTGGCTTAATACCTTTAATGATTGTCCATATATAGCCATCAGTATGAAAAAGTACGGAAATCTCTGCTTGTTCCAACTGATTTCCTATACGCTTCTTTAATTCTTCAATTCGTATCTGGTATTGACTTAAAACTGACTCTGCTTTTGTCTCTTCACCAACTATTTTGGCAACATATCGCAGGTTTTCTTTAAAGAAAGCCTTATTGACTGGCATTTTGTAATTTGGGTAAGGTACAGGGACAGTAGGAGCGATCGCGGATAACAACTTATATTGATGTGCATCTGTTGATAAAATTAAGTCGGGTTTGAGTAGCAAAATTTTTTCCAATGAAGGTTGATATACATGCCCAACATTCTTAGCTCCTGTAACCTCATCAAATGATACACCATACATAGTTTCTTTCCCTTTGCTCTTATAAGAGGTAAACCAATTGGTTTGATACCGAGAGCTATCAGAGGATCGAGTGTGTTCTCAGGGTCTAATGCAATAATACGCCGTGGTTTAAGCGGGACACAGGTTTCACCTAATTCATGCTTAATAACTCGACACTCAACAGGATGCTTTAGGGAAATATGAGGTTTTTGGATGAGAGGTTGATAACAAGCAGTAATTAAAAGTAAGGAAAAAGCCATGAGTAAAAATGGCTTAGTTAGACGATATAGCTGGTTTGCCATTACGCTCTTAGAGGTTGTTTGAAAAGTGGTTTGCTGTGATTTTATTCACACTATTACCCCCCTTAAT
>JAAUUT010000139.1 GCA_012031035.1 Candidatus Altimarinota bacterium
TCCCTCAGTCATTTTTTGCTACCGCAATTCGTGCAAGCAGGCAGTTCGAGGAATTGCGATCGGGACTGAACGATCTGACCCAATTGCTCTTGGGAGTCGATCGCGAACAAGCCATATTTTCCACGCAATTAAATGCCTGTCATCCGGCCATGTTAGCCGCGATCGAACAGTTAATTCAAGGGGCAAAAAAAGCCGGAATTCCCTGTTCGATTTGCTCTAGCGCGCCCGCCCAATATCCCGAACTCGTCGATCGTTTAATAAAGTGGGGCATTACCTCAATTTCTGTAGAGTTAGAGTATCTAGAAACAACAAGAATTGCGATCGCCCGTGCCGAGATGCGTTTACTTTTAGAGGTAGCTAGAGAACAAAAAGCCTACGGGGATCGTTTTTAAAAGACTTTTTTGCATCCTCACAACTTCCTCAAATTTATTTTTATAGTGAAGTCAACAGGGTACAAGAGTGGTTGAGATAATTGAATATGAGTAATTGTCCGTGTTGTGGTAATTCCTTACTTCGCCATGTGCGTCATGGGAATGTTTATTGGTTTTGCCAAAGTTGCTGGCAAGAAATGCCTAACTTCGATCTCATGCGTATTATTAATGCTCACCGCAGAAGCGATCCCAATCTCTCCTCTTTAGTAACAGGTCAAAATAAATTGGTCGAAATGGTTTGTAGGTAATCTGTAAAAATAGAGATCGGTTGGTATTAGATACGTTTGGTAGCGAAATTTGAAAACATTAATCTAGCAGCAACAATATAAACCAATTTAAAACTTGTTTAATGGCAAAATATTAACCTTAAGCGCCTTAATACTATTTATTAAGGCGCGATCGTTATATGCAATTTTACTTCGAGAAAAAGTTAGAGCATCGATAATTCCCCAACAGTTTCTAAACGCTTGTAACGAGTCAGATTCATAAAATGCTCTGAGAGATTTTCTGCTATTGTTGGCGTAATCCATCCCATTTGCCTGAGTAGATGAACGGCTACAGCATATTTAGCGCGTTTGGAACCATCGATAACTTTGATTGCCAATCCCATGCCTTCGCCGATCCGACCGACGCACTGAACCCCTTCAGCGCCGGATTTGCTGACTAGTTGACCTTCACTCGCTCGCATTAATTCCGTATCGAATCCCCCATCGCCAGCAATCATCTGGGGATAATAAGTCATTGCTCGAATAATACGTTCTAAATCCAGACTATTCCCAGAAGCAAGCATAGCGTACAAATGAGCTATTTGCCCTAACTGCATCGAGTACGTGGGAGCGCCACAGTCATCGCGAGCGCCAATAAATTCTTCTCCTGGCATTGCGAGTAATTCGGCTATTTTGCTTAAAATGAGTTGCTGTATGGGATTAGAGCGTCGCAGATAAGTATCGAGCGGCCAAAAACGCTGTTTGCAAACGGCTAACATTCCAGCGTGTTTGCCAGAACAGTTGTGTTGTAGGGGACTTTTTGCGCCTTCGGGAACCGGACATTGGAGAGTGCTGGGGTCAATATCCGCACGCCAGAGAATGTTGAACACTTGTCGCGCTTGTTCGATGTTGCCGCGATGGGAGCTACACATTATTGCTAAATCTCTATCGGTCAAATCAAAGCGCTCTAAGGTTCCGGTACTCGTCACTGCTAGGGCCTGAAACGGTTTGAGTGCAGAACGAATAAAAGTGTTGGTTTCCGAACTGCCTGCGACTAAGAGCAAGCGTCCTTTGTCATCACAAACCGTTGCTTCAACTTGATGGACAGATTCGATAATCCCTTCTCTGAGTAAGTGGACTTCAATTCTAGGCGCTTGAGTTCGTTTTCCTCTGGTCATTCTATTTTGATAATGGACGCTCGGTGGAAAATTTTTTGTTTTTGTAAAGTGCTATACGGGCATTGCTACTGTGCGATCGACTTTGCTGCTGCTTGGGCGATCGCCAGTAGCAACCAGATAAAACCACTGGCGATCGCGATGGCTATGCTTAAGATCAGCGCCGTGTTTTGCAAGCGTTTGATAATTGGCTCGATTTGATAAGAGACAATTAAGCGATCGCGCACAACGATTTCTGGTGGTTTTTGCCAAATTTGTCCATCATACCATCCCGACTCCTCGTAAAATACTTTCTCGCTCTTGAGGCGATCTTTTATGTAGTACCATCCTAAATACAGGCGTAGCAAGAATAATCCCACTAATAAGCTATTTCCTATACAACTCGATAGTACGAACAGAATGGGGTGTTTCTGTGGTGGAAAGCTAGCGGCGGCGATTGGGCCGACGATTATCCATCCCCACACCCAAATCCAAGCTAGTTTCTTCCAATAGGCTACTTTTTCGAGAGTTGCCCAACGAAAATACCAAGAATCTTTTAACTGTTCGTATTCATTAACGGGTTGCTGTTCGACTGGTACGGGACACGACTCAAGAGAAGATTCTTTCATAGTCTTTATTCTCGCACTGAGTTGTACAGAGAAAGATCCATCCGCTCTGCATGACCCCAAAATGCTTCTAAGTTGTAAAATTCTCGTTCTTGGGGCAAGAATATATGCACGATAACATCGCCGTAGTCGTGTAAAACCCAATTGCCTTCCATTTTGCCTTCTGTTCGCAATGGATTTCTGCCATACTCTTTAGCAATTTTTTCTTCAATTGCGTCGGAAATCGCTCTTACTTGCGCTCTCGAAAACCCTGTAGCGATGACGAAGTAATCGCTGAGGTAGGATACGTCAGTTACTTTTAAGATAACGAGATCGCCTGCTTTGCGATCGTCTGCTGCTTGAGCGATGGTTTCAACGAACTGCCGAGTCATCTGCTCTGAGTTATTATTTTCTGCTATTTGAGTGGATCGATCTTGTTGTAAATTGCGATTTGTCATTGATATTTTTTTATGACTATTGTTGTTTACAGAAACTCGAAATCAGGGTTGTTATTGATGTTTTGAGTCACTACTTATTGCGACTTCGGGTTGTTCAGTTACAATTTGTAATGCCCAGTTTCGCGTCAAAATTGCACGAGGATGAATAGTTTTATGGCGATCGAGTAAATATTTTAGTGAATAATCGCAGGTTTGTTGTACGCTTTTATAAAGATTTTGCCAACTCACTCGACGCATGGCTTCAAGTTCTGGCGTATCTCCTCGATTGGGTTCTAGGGCATCTGCTACAAAAACAATACAACTTAGAGGACTCATCTGAGGACGACCGAGAGTATGATTGCGAATCGCGTCTAAGATTTCTGGGTCGTTCGTGCCAAATTCCTCTTTTGCTACGATCGCGCTAACATCAGCGTGTAATAGGTGGGGATTGGTTTCAAAAATAGGATCGATTTCAATTTTATTTTGTCTGGCTAGTTCTAGTAGGCGATTTGATTTAAAGAATTTGGCTAAATCGTGCATTAAACCCGCAATTGCCGCTCGCTCTGGATCGATTTGATGGCAACGAGCTAGTTCGATACACATTTGCTCAACGCCTAATATATGTTGCAGGCGATGAGCGGAAACATTTTCAGCCAACCATACTAGAGCGCGCTCCCGCATAAAAAACCAACAGACATTTATTTGTATTTTTATTGTTAGCTAACCTACGATCGAGCATCGCTATTAGTTTTTTAGGGGCGATCGCGCCATCTCTAATCGCTCCAAAACTTGGGATCTTTTTTGCTATCAGCAGTATTTTAAATTAAAGTTGTCGCTGTCCTTGAAAAATGGCTAGGAGCATAATTGACTAAAAATAACGCGATCGCCATAAAATCAAAGATTTAAAGCTGAAAAATTACTTCTCATCTTGCTCTTTTAGTTGCCACGCAATAGCATTGAGAATAAGATTGGCGTTTCCCGTACAATGCTCCCGATAATCTTCTTGTTGGGCAACAGCTATCCCTAATCTTTCTAGCGTCTTTCCATATTTCTTATCTTTTGCCAACTCCTTTTCCTCAACACTCAAAGGACGCGATCTTTCTAAAACTGCTTGAATGATGGGAACATAAGGGGAAGCTTCCTCAGCCGCCTCTTGGACTTCTATTTGTAGTTTAGTTAACTGGATAATTTCTTGTGCCCCTTGAACGATAGGCGTTAAACTATCGGTTTGTTCGTTCGTTTGCGCTTCTTCTTGCAAGCGAGAGCTTTCTGGAGGAACATAAAATAAATGGTCTTGAGTCATGCCATCGGGAAATTTATCGGATTCTATTTCTCCTTTTTCCCACATTTGTTGGAGAATTTCTAAAGCTTTCTCTCGATTTTGCGGTGTATCTCCACCTTTGCCTTCTATTTCTATTAATACTCCTTCTTGCTTGGTAGCTGGTTGAGAGAGATCGCTAACCGCCACGAAATGAGTCACAGACTTCCGTCTAGCCATTATTTTTAATCCTCGCGTTTAAAATCTAAGGGGTTGGCTGAATTCGTACTAATGTACTATTATTTTAGCAAAAATGGCTTTTTTAAACTAGCATAATCTTCTGAAAGTTAGAAAATTTATATCAATTGAAGTAATAAAACTCATTCTCGCGTTAGGTGACATCGGTTGGGGGCGATCGCTAAATTGAGATTGATGTTTTTAAGAGTAGATTTCAACAATGACTTTAGAACAAGAAGGCTCTAATATTCTTTCAAAAAAACCCAAGAAATTTATCAAAACTATAGTCAAATAGATACTGACGGTAAGCTGGCTCTACTTTATTTTATTTATAAAGAATTGGGGAAATCGATTACTCCAGCCGCTCCCAATGCTGCCGATTTAAATTTAACCTCCTCACTCATTAAAGAATTTTTTGATTTATCTGACGACGAACAACTCGAAATCATGCGAGATATTGTTAACGGCAAAGATACGGAATACTCTCATGCTTATGGCGGCTTATCTCCTAATAATCAACTGTTAGTCTGGTATGCGTGGGCACAAGAAATGGGAAAAAAAGTTGTCGATATTCCCGATAACTATAAAGCAACGGAAGGGGTTAACCAGGCACTTTCTCAAATTAAAAAACTTGAATTTGAAGAACAAATTTCTCTTTTGCGCGATATAGCATCGAACATGGGTTATAGTCAGGTTAAGCGAGTTTCATCCATAGATGAAGTCGGCATAACGCCAAGCTTATAATTAACAAAAATTGCGATCGCAATTAAGGTGAATTTACTCCCTCGCCAGCAACTTAAATTGCTGCGGCAAAATGGAAAGCAATATTATGTTGATGCTAGGGGGGTTCGCCTTCCTAGCGTAAGCACTATTCTTAGTGCTACCAAATCTCAAGCGGATAAAGATAGGTTACTCAATTGGCGCAAGCGTCTCGGTACGGAAGAAGCTAATCGAGTTTCAACAACTGCAAGTCGTCGGGGTACTAAAACGCATAAATATATTCAGCGTTACTTACAAGGCGAAGAGTTTGTTTGTTGCGATGCTAGCCTTCCTTACTGGGAAAGTATTAAACCCGTTTTGGAAAATATAAGTATCGTCAGGTCGGTCGAAAGTCCCATCGCCCATTATGAATTAGGCTATGCTGGAATTGTAGACTGTGTTGCCAGCTATCAAGGCGTTCCTTGCGTCTGCGAATGGAAAACAGCCGATAAACCAAAAGGCGGGATCGAACGTTTATTTGATTTTCCACTTCAATTAATGGCTTATTTGGGAGCCGTCAATTATTCTTATCAAAAGTTAGGCGTTGCCATAAATTGCGCTTTGTTAGTCGTGGCGATTCCTAATCTGCCAGCCGAAGTATTTTGGTTCGAGCAAACAGAGGTTAATTTTTATTGGCAAAAGTGGAAAGAACGAATTAATGATTATTACAAAACGCGATCGCGATGACAAAATAAAATTATAACTTCAGAATAAGCAGATAGCGATCGCTAAACTTCAATATTTTCTTTTGTAAACCACCAAGCCCAAGCGACTAAAAAAGCCTGAAAAGGAAGTCGCAACCAAATTAGCGGCGGGTCGTGTGGCAATGCTGCTACCTCGATGTTATTAACGGCTTGATAGAGATTCGCTGGAAAAACAGCAATATAAAGTACGACGAGAAGCCAGGCAGCAAAACGGCTAAGATTGGGAATTAATAATCCAATTCCTCCCAAAACTTCTAAAAACCCACTAATGTAAACTAATGCTAAATGATCGGGTAGGGAATCTGGCACAATCTTTTCAAATCCTCCTGGATAAATAAAGTGCAAAATACCAACGACTACCATTCCTATTGCTAGGATTATTTGGCAGATTATTTTGTACCTTCTCATTTTCTCAATCTTCAGCATTGCTTTCCAAGTTTATGCAATGTCTCGTAGATTGACATTTATCATTAGTTAGAGTTTTTATTGTTGAGGCGATCGCACTCATCAAAAAAACATAATTCTGTCAATTGATAATATTTATCTAGCATGAATTGTTTTTGAGGATCGGCGATCGCGATATTGATTTAAATTTTTGCTATGTATTACTGTTTTAACTTTCGCTAATTTTCAGAAGGTTGAAAGCCTAAGTAATATTTTATTTGCGACCTCCATAGACTGCAAAATTATAATATTTCCACAAAATATCTACTTCACAAAAGCCAATCTCGGTCAACCAAGATAGCTGTTCTAACATTTTTGCTGGTCGATCTTCTTCGTAATATTTAGAAATACATTTATTCTCGATCTCATCTTCTGATAATTGTTTCCTCATAAACGCTTTCCATTGATTCATGTAAGTTTCCTGGATGCGATCGCTTGAAGCAAGAATTATATCCGCATTATAAAAGACACCACCTGGAGACAGGTTATCGTAAATTTTTTGATAGAATGTTTTTTTGTCTTCATCAGTTAGTAAATGATGTAAAGCAAGAGATGAGATAGCAACATCATAAGTATCATCAAATTCATAGCGCTCAAATTGCCAATTTGATATCGGATATTATTCTTGCTAACCAACTTATTTTTTGCCATTTCAATCATATTTTCTACCAAATCTAGACAAGTAATTCTCGCTTCTGGATAGGCATCTTTGATTAATTTAGCAACGGTTCCCGTTCCACATCCAAGATCGATAACGTTTATCGCTTCAGATTTATCAAAGGGCAACGCACTTATTACAGCCTCCAGCATTTGATGATAGTAAGGTATAAAAAGCTGAATTATCTCATCATATTCGCGAGCGATTTCTTCAAAAGTTTTTTTAATCTTTTCCATGGCTGTTTATTTAATCTCTTTAAACTCTGTCAAAATGCCATAAATTCCCCAAATCGCCATTGCTCTTAAATAATGACTGGCTCTAAAGGTTCCTACGGCTGTAATTGCTTCGGGAGTGCGGAATTGCAAGCCATTTTCATACACTTGTTTGACAATGGTTTCTGTTAGTTTAAATGCCTCATCTTTCATTCCCATTTGTAACAGAAATGCAGCCAAACCAAAGTTAATTCCCGTCCAAACTTCTAAGGGATGTGTCGCTTTGGGGTCTTCAGGAGAACCATCGAGTTTAACGCCATTAGCTGCTCCAAATTTTCCATCTTGGAATTTTAAGAAACACGCTTCATAAACTTTTTTCAAAGCAGATTCAGCATATTGATATTCTACAACATCGGGCAATCCTAACAGTCGCGCATAAAATTGACCGCATAATTGATCTGCCATGACGACATCAGAACCGCTTTCGCTGTCGAGACGATAATATTCTCCATTCCAAAGGGTTTTATGATAAAGCGATCGCGATTGTTGCAACCATGTCTGATAAGTTTGAATCGTATCTGGGATCGATTCTGAATTGGGATAGTTGGATGGATTTTCGATTAAAATTTTACCGATCGCGATCGCAGCTTCTAATGCAGCTATCCATAAAGCGCCGCAATAAGCACTAATTCCTCGCAAGCGCCAGTCGTCGAAAGTTTGGTCGGGTGCGCCGGAGTTTTCGGGAATGCCATCGTTATCGCGATCGAAGGTTTTGAGATATGTAAGGGTTTCTACAATTGCATCCCAACACTCCCACAAAAATGCTACGTCATTCGACCCTGTTAGCAAATAATCCCGATATACTTGTAAAACAAAATCGCTGCCTAAATCTTTCCAAAGATTGCAATCTTGATAGCTAGTGTAGTTAGTTGCTTGCCAGGGATGTTCGTTGGGCGCGCCCAAATCGTGAGGCGTTGCACCTTTCGCTTTGCGGATTGCTGCTGCACGATTGTAACCGATAATGCGAGGCGTATCGTCGGCGGTAGGGATTGCCCTCGCGAACGCTTCCAATATTGCTTTATCGAGACGCGGCCACAACATCATCAATCCAAACGACCCATACAATCGCACGTCAAGACTTTCGTACCAGCGATAATCGAGACATTCGAGTACGCCAAATTGTCCTACGGGATCGTTTTCTGTTGCTGCCGTCCACAAGCTGCCGCCATCTGCGAGTAAGTATAGCTCGTTAAATAGCGCCATTTTGAACCAATCTGGCAAATCTTCGCGTTTGAGGATAGGAGATTGCCACTCTTCAATCCGTTCCTTCCACATATCGCTGTGCTTGAGGGCAGTCCGTACCATCGACCAAGAATTAGTGCCCGTGCGCCCAAAAAAATCGGTGTAGCGGCGATAATATTTGATATCTTGAGCAAATTCTGTAATCGGCAAATCCCATGCCAAAATAAAAGGAATTTTGCGAGTCTTCCCAGGACGAACCGTAAAACGAATCGTCATTGCCGCCGCTATTTGTTCTCCAGGTGCAGCAGGCGTTTCATCTTCTCGTTCGGGCAAAGATCCATTTGCAGCAAAGAAATCCCAAACATCGGAACCATCCCCGTTAGGATTCCAGCGAGTTAGGAAAAATGCCTCTGTAACTGGATTGGTGGTACTAGCAAAACAGATTTGTCCTTCTCCTTCCCCAACCTCATCATCGCCCAGACGGATGCGATTGAGCAAGCAACCCACGCGATCGCGATCCACAATCCATTGATTAAAATTCCCCGTACTGTCGCCCCAACGCGGTTGATATTCGTATTCGGGACTGCCATCATCTCGCACTTGCACGGTCGGCGATTTAATCGCATTGGTAAACCAACCGACTGTGTTTTGCCAAGTTAGCATGATGCTGAGAGTGATGGGTTTATCGGTTGGATTGTGCGCCGTCCATTCAAAAATTGCGATGGGATAGCTGGTTTCTTGATAATTTCCCGCACTAATCGGCGAAAATTGCTCGGCATAGAGTTCGGATTGGAATATGCCTTTGTATTCGTACCAACTGCGGGGATATAAAGCGTGATAAGTTCCCTTTTCCTTTGGATACCACAACCAGCGAGATAGCGTCCCGTCCTCTGGCGCTTCGGTACACATGGCATAAGCTTGTGCCTCTCCGCCTTCCGATTGTTCAAAAACGCTAAACTGACAGGCGGGGAGACTGCGAAAAATGTGTTCGCCGCCGTCGAGATGCCAAAGGTTAAAGTCCCCTCGCGAAGAACGACCGATACATCCCGCGCCAAATCCCCCTAAAGGCATTCCGTGCCAGGGGCCATCATCGAGATTGCTAGCATAGCGAACGGTGTAAGGTTTGTCCCACCCTTTACCGATGGGACGCTTCCAAGCGCAAGCAGGGATTTGGGGTAGCGAGATGAGGAGATTCTTCATGAATTTTATTTTAAATACAAAAGTCTTTAATATATAACGAGTTGATTTGATTGGCGATCGCCGATTTTTATATAGTGCGGGTATCATGAGCGCGCGAGCAAGATGCTCGCACTACAATATGCATAATTCGTTTAGTTTCCCTCTAGCGACGAAATTACTTGAATAAATCAGCGAACAGCAAGCATGAATTAAATGTCACTCGCTGATTTATTTACGTCTTACGATTGGGTAAGATTGTTCCTTCCAAAAAAGGTTGCTAACCACGATCGCGATTAGCAACCTTTAACAATTATCAGCGATCGTGGTGTATGACTGATTACTGAATTAAATTCGACCGCGATCGCGTTCTAGATCGTAAATCACTTTCTCTGCTATCCAATTAACCGAACGATTTGGATTGTTCAGCTTAGCACCTGTTAGTAAGCGATTAGCCCCTGCGCGATCGTTGTGCATCAGTCTTAGTAGTTTTGTCGCAATTGAGGGCGAGTTTTATCTATTAAAAGATTATTGTCTAGATAGCTAGAATTGGGAAGAGATTGCTTATTTTTTCGATTAACTCCCCAAATAATACCAGCAGCGCCAGCCCCTAATAAGGTGATTCCCAGTAGTTTTTCAGCGTCATCAAGGTTGTCGCCTTCTACTAAAGGATTGGTTTGCGCCTCAATTATCGAAGTTTCATTATTGGGATTAACTTCCTCTATTCGCTGAGGAGATAATAGCGTTAGGACGAGTAAACTACTCGCGATCGAGGAACTGATTAAAGTTACTAAAGCAGTGCCTAAATGAAAAGATTTTAACATTTTTGCGTACAACTTCAAGACGTTATGAAGTCATCAACTTATCTTAATTATTACTATTTTTAGTATGACGATAAAAAATGACACAAAAGTGTCAGAAAATTAAATATCTTTTCTCTGCCTAAGTTTCTAAGTAATAAAAATTCTAAATTGTTTGCTCTTTTTTACTCTGAAACAACGAACTACTAGCCAAAGACGCGATCGCAGCAACCCTAAAATAAAACTAGGTTCGGGAATTGACGTTACAGAAATGTTAGTGATATTAACGATCCAAACCCCTGTATTTGAAGAACGAAGGGATTAATGATTGCTGATACGTCTAATCTATTCCTTAGAAAGTAAGCTAGAAGAATTGTCGTTTTGTTCTTTTAAAACATTAATCGATTCGTCTAAAGTAGCAGTTTGCGATAATTTTTCTTCTTTGCCAGTTCCCTGACGGAACATCGAGCCTATTCCTTTATCGTAGTTGGAGGCGATCGCCAAAAATGCTCCTGCTAACACATAAATTGGTAAAGGAAGTATAAACCCTTTTACCCACTGAAACGCTTCTACTGTAATGAAAAGAATAATGACAATTGTTATCCAAGCTTGTATCGCTTTCATCTGAGGCTGTAAGGATTGGTTGATTGGCGATTGGGGAAGTTGCTACGATTTTCCCAGTCTTCATATCTCGATAAGACCAATATAACCCAGTCACCATTCACCAGCCCCGTTTACGGACAAGTTTTATTGGGAAAGTCACATTTATAAAGATGCGTTTTTTGCCAACTTAAAGGAACTTCTAATAAATCCCGCGTTCCAGTCATGCCTTGTCCGATAAATAGCAGCAAGGCTAGGCAATTCGCGATAATATGAACGTAACGCCAACGATTCGAGCGATCTTGATAGATTTCTTGAACAATTGCCAAGGAAAAAATCATTAAAATCGTGACGACTATGCCGTAATAAAAGTGAGAATATTGCCACTCGTAATCTCGTCGGAAGATCCATCCAAACCCTTCTCGACGTAAGATAAGGTCTTGAAAGCCTATGACCAAAACGCCGAGACTGCTAAGCAGTGCAAAGATAGCTCGCCATAATTTAGACTGAGCTTGGTATAAAAAGACTAAAGATGCGATCGTTGCTGCGAACATCAAAGTCAGGAAAATCATTTCTCCTGGTTTTTGAGTAAAAGCTTGCTCTTCAATCGCTTTGCTGAATGTGGGATACGCCATTCCCAACAAACACACCCCAACAACCGAACCCGTTAACCATTTTCCTAGTTTGACGTGTTCTTTACCGACAATAGGCGGAATTTTACTTTTGCCTTCCCCAGTAGACTGTAACCGTCGCTGGCGAGTCTGCCAAGCAAAATGAGCGACTATGCCAATAATCGGAAAAACAAACGCCACTGCGATCGCAGGATGGATTAAAGACGCATAATCTGTAAGATTCATAATGTCACCAACAATAACAAAGGAGAGCTTGTTCTGTTATTTGTAAGACTAAGCCGTTCTCCTGAGATTAGGCTGAGAATACACAACAAAATAAGTTTTCTATAATACTTACGAATAATCCCTAGAATACGGATTGCTTTATCGAAGTCAGAACTCAGAAATAAAACTTCACCTACAAATTGTTTATCTCAATCTCCTTTCTATTACCTAAATTCTATAAGTATTAAGTACAATTGCCTCGCTCGGATGTTAGAAGTTTATCTGTTCAAAAAAATCTTAACCCTTATTCTGGTTCGGGATTGTCAGTTGCTTCGGTAGAAGGTTCTGGCGGTGAAGATGACGAGTTAGAAGAGACTGATTCGAGAAACTTTTTTCCCCATATTTGTACCGCTTCCATCTCGCTTTTTGCCATTTGCTCGCCAAACGCGATCGCTTTGTCTGTTTGGTTGTTCGCTTGATATGCTTTAACTAAATAAGTCTGTCCCCAGAAATAATTTTTGGTACGAGAATCCGAACCGTTGCAAAACTTTTCGAGTGCTTCTATTGCTTGGTCATAACGTCCGCTTTTGAAAGCTTTGGTTCCAGTTGCTAACAAATTTTCCGATGCTTCTGGCGCTAATAATTCTTTTTGCGCAATGGGTTCGGGTTCTACCTCGTTAACTTTTTGTGGGGTTGATTCCCCCTTATTAATCGATTCTACCTTCTGTTTTGCCCAAGCTTGCACCTCTGGATTTGAATGTCCTACCAACTGTTGACAAAGCCAAATTGCTTTTTTTTGGTTTCCAGTTTGATAATAAGCTTCTATCAATCCCTGACGTACTTGCACGTATTGCTCGGATTTGGGATTGTACATTAATTGTTCGTACATTTCAAGGACTTCGATAGCTTCGGCATAGCGTCCTTGCTCGATCGCGTTTAGGGCATCATTTAACGAGTCAGAGCGAGGTGGCATAGAAATTCTCCTATAATTTTGACGCGATAGATAAATTGCATTTAAATATCTAACTATTTAGAAGTTTAATCGAATGTTTTCCAACTCTGCTTAGGGAAATTGCGATCGCGTTTAGTAGCAATTTATATTTTCTCAAAATCCAACTAAAGTTATATGCCCAATTCTAAAGCAGATCTTTTAGAGTAGATTGATAACTGGGCATTACCAACCTTATTTAGGTTAAAATAAATATATAATAAGACAAAGATAAGACAAAGTGGGTTTTAATATTCAACCTTGATAGAACAAGAAACTTTAGAATTACTTGAATGGAATCGCCTGTGTCAGCACCTAGCAACCTTTGCCGCCACTAAATTAGGTGCGATCGCAGCACGTCGGTTAGAAATCCCGACAACCAAAGCAGAAACCTTGCAATTGCTCGCACAAACCCAAGAAGTTTATCAACTCGAACTCGATTTAGAGAGTGGGTGGTCGTTTGATGGGATTACCGATATCGGAGAATCCCTAGAAGAGCTAAAATCGGGGGAATGCTTGGGGGACAAGAACTGCTCGATCTAGCTACAACCTTAGCAGGAGTTAGACGACTGCGACGAGTCATCGACAATCGAGAAGATATTCCTACTTTAACCGAATTAGTCGCCCAAATTCGTACCTATCCCGAAATCGAACAAGAAATCCATCGCTGTATCGACGATGCGGGAAAAGTTGCCGATCGCGCTTCACCTAAATTAGCAGAAGTTCGCGTTCGTCTCAAAGAAGTTCGCGACACAATTTATCAAAAACTTTATAATATCCTGCAACGACAAGGCGGAGCGATTCAAGAATCCGTCATCACCCAAAGGGGAGATCGCTTCGTAATTCCCGTTAAAGCGCCTCAAAAAGACCAAATTCCAGGCATTATACACGATACATCGAGTACGGGAGCGACGCTGTATGTCGAACCCAACGCCGTCGTCGAACTCGGAAACCGACTCAGACAATATCGCCGTCAGGAACAAGCAGAAGAAGAAAAGGTACTTAGAGCATTAAGCGAACAAATCGCCGCCGTCCAAGAAGACTTAGAAGACTTATTAGCGGTTGCAACTATCTTAGATTTAGCCACGGCGCGATCTCGTTATAGCTTATGGTTGCAAGGAAATGCTCCCAAATTCATCGATTTTGAGCAAGGCGAAACAATTACCCTGCGTCAGTTGCGACATCCGCTATTAATCTGGCAACAACAGCACGAACAAGGAACAGAAGTCGTCCCGATTAACGTACAAGTAGACCCTAAAATTCGAGTAGTTGCTATTACAGGGCCAAACACGGGAGGAAAAACCGTCACCCTCAAAACTCTTGGATTAGCTGCTTTGATGGCAAAAGTCGGTTTATTCGTCCCAGCAAGAGAACCCGTCGAACTTCCGTGGTTCGATCGCATCTTGGCAGACATCGGCGACGAACAATCCCTCGAACAGAGTTTATCGACGTTTTCAGGTCATATACGTCGAATCATTCGCATTATTGACGAATTAAAACAGGAGTTCAGGAGTTCAGTAGAGACGAGATATATCGCGTCTTTACAGGAGTTCAGGAGTCAGGAATCAGGAGAACAGAAAACAGAAGAAAATGTCTTAGTTTCTCCCTTGTCCTCCACCCCCCCTTTTTCCCCCCCTTGGCAAGGGGGGATGAAAGGGGGGTCGGACGCTCCCAATCCCTCATCT
>JAAUUT010000029.1 GCA_012031035.1 Candidatus Altimarinota bacterium
TCATTGCGAAGACCACCTTGTCAGTAAAACGTATATGACCAGAATTGAGGGAGAAAATACTCGTCTTCGTCACTATTTAGCTCGACTACATCGTAAAACTCTTTGTTATTCTAAATCTTTAGTTATGTTCAAGTATTCTATCCGTCTACTACTATTTTATTTAAGATTCAAAACCGTACCTGCTTTTTTATAAAGCATTACTCATTCACCAACGCCTCTTGGGCAACAGCAATTAGAAAAAACTGGCGATGTTGTGGAGTCGGGAGCCGAAGTATCTAAAGCTGTCCTAGAGTTTGCGACCGCGTTAGGTCTACTAGCAAGCGTTCCAGCAGCACCAGCAGTAGCAGCTAGTTTATCGTTTGTTGGGATTGCTCGCAACGGATTAAAACTATTACAAGAGAAAACTAATAAAAAGTTTGAGATAGAAAAATGAGTTGCAGTTGCTTTTCCATTAGCTTATATAAATAGTTTTGAAGCTTTAGTACAGAGAAATATCTGGTTAAAAGAGAGATTGAATGCAGAGATACCAGGATGGGAAGCTCAACATCAGTTTAGTAAACTTGGAGAACTAGAGTTAGACAATAATCAAGCTGATAAAGCACTAACAAGTTTTCCAGATTCGATACTAGGACAAGCTTTAAATTACCACTTATCTACTTATTTAGAAGGAAAAGGAATCGAGCAAAATATTGCTTTTTTAGTTACGGGGTGGGTTGCTTGGGATACTTACAAGCAAATCGAACAACTTTTGTCATACGAGCGAGAAAATGTACTTCAATCTTTAAGTTTGACGATCTCAGCAGCACAAGAAATAAGAAAAGTTCAGAAATACGCCAGCATAGAGTCTTACCTAATAGAGAATATATCCCCAACGCCAAAAGAACCAATTCTAATTGAGCGATGGAAGGTAATAGGTGAAGATTTTACAATTCCTGAAATTTATGTGTCGCTCGAAGCTCAGTTGTTAGATAGCAATAAACTCAAAGAAAATAAAGCAATTGTTAATTTAGAGAATTGGGTAAAAGAGCAACTGAATAAACCCGAAAAAAATCGTCAAGTTATGTTTATTCAAGCAGGGCCGGGACGAGGAAAAAGCGTATTTTGTAAAATGTTTGCCAATTGGGTCAGAGAACACCTTCATCCCATTTGGACACCAATATTAATTCGACTAAGAGATATAGATACTTTTGAGCCAAATATTGAAAATACTCTTCGTGCGGCTGTTAGAGAAAACTTTACTAATTGCGATGATTGGTTGAGCGATCGCAAGACTCGATACTTATTTATACTAGACGGTTTTGATGAATTGCGTTTTGAAGGAAGAACGGCTAAAGGAATTGAAGATTTTCTTCAGCAGGTAGGAAATTATCAAGCACAAACAGGATGCAGGCATCGGTTTATAGTAACTGGTAGAGAATCGGCTTTACATGGTATTGAAAATCGGATACCAACCAATTTAAATCGATTAGAAATTGCATTAATGGATGACGAACTTCAAAACCAGTGGTTAGAAAAATGGAGTAGATTATTTGGACAAGATAAAGCAGAAGAATTTCAGAAGTTTATAGAAGCAGTTAATTGTCCTGTGCGGGTTTACGAATTAGCGCGAGAACCTCTATTGTTGTATCTTTTAGCAGCGATGCACCGAGATAATATATTAACTATTGAGATGTTTGATGATGCTAATGATGCTCAGGCTAAAATAATAATCTATCAAGAAACGCTAGATTGGGTTTTGACAAAACAGCGTCCTGAAAAGCTTAATCAGGAACTTACAGAATTTGATACGGAAGACTTGCGACTTATTTTAACTGAAGCCGGATTATGTATTACTCAATCTGGAAAAGAATGGACTTCAATTAAAACTATTGAAGAACGCCTTAAAAGTGAGAAATCGGCAAGAGAGATGTTGGAGAAAGCTAAACAAAATCTTGGAGAAAATCCCTTAAGAAATGCGCTAGCAGCATTTTATTTACGACCAGCAAAAGCAACTGAGTCAACAGAAGGTGCTGTAGAGTTTATTCATAAAAGTTTTGGCGAATTTTTGTGCGCTCAAAAAATAACGGAGAACTTGAAAAAATGGGTAAGATTAGACTCCGAAAGCAGACGCGATCGATTTATTATTGATGACGATAAATTATCAGAAGAAATCTATGATTTGCTCAGCTATGGTGGATTGACACCAGAAATCGTAGAATATCTAATGGCACTACTTGATTCTGAGAAACAATTTAACTATCTAAAGTTATTTGAGCGTTTGGAATATTTTTATCAGGATTGGTGTCGAGGTAAATTTATTAATGGATCTCCTAATAATTTACCTCTAAATCAAATGCAAAAATTCCGAACAGCAAACATATTGCTTGATTTGAGACAAGTAGATATTTATGCTGGGCTGAATGTAATGATTTTACTTTTAGAACTATATCGTTATTTTCACAATAACGATGAGTTCAGGGATAAGATTATTTTTTATCCTTGTGGTAAAGTGGGCAGTAATAATTTTGATAATCAACTATTGCTTCGGATTATTGGATACAGCAATAGTGTTACTGTAGGGATTTTTTCTGAAACTGTTGGTAATTTTCTCTTAGGAGCCAGCCTTGAAGGAGTTTATCTCGCAGGAGTTCATCTCGCAGGAGCTTCTCTCGACAGAGCAAATCTCTCACAAGCAAATCTAAAAGGTGCTTACCTCTCAGAAGCTAACCTCGAATTGGCTAACCTCAAAAGCGCTAACCTCTCAGGAGCAAATCTTTCAGAAGCTAGCCTCGCATTTGCTGACCTCGAAGACGCAAACCTCCAAGGAGCAAATCTTTCAAAAGCTAGCCTCGTATATGCTGACCTCAAAGACGCAAACCTCCAAGGAGTTTATCTTGAAGATGCAAGTATCTCAGAAGCCAACCTCTTAAGAGCAAATCTTGAAGGTGCTAACCTCCAAGGTGCTAACCTCCAAGGTGCAAATCTCTCAGGTGCAAGTCTCGAAGACGCTAATCTCCAAGGTGCAAATCTTGAAGGCGCTTACCTTGGAAGAACTTCTTTTGATAACGAAGTTTACTTAGAAGGAGCAAACTTTAAAGGTGCTAACCTCACAAAAGTAACTCTCTCAGGAGCTTATCTCGAAGGCGCTAACTTCACAAGAGCTAACCTCGAAGGAGCATGTTTCTTAAGATTTGACCTATCAGAAGCAAAACTTGACGAAGCTTACCTCGACGAAGCTTACCTCGAAGGTATTAACATTAAAAGCATTGACCTTGATTAAAGCAGATGCGATTATGAAATTTAAGAAAATAGTTTGACAGTTAATAAGCCTCAGATAGCTTTTACAGCAAGCATTGTCTTACCAAACTTAATTTTTAACTTTCATTAGACGACTTTAAATAAGCGTTAGCGATTATAATTGCTAACGCTTATCGAGACTGCTACAAGATTTCAGTTGAAACTAGCTTGACACAAAGCAATTTTTATGCTTATTCCGGCTTAAAATCAAGCGCTACACCGTTCATACAATAACGCTTGCCAGTGGGTGCTGGCCCGTCGTCGAATACATGACCCAGATGTCCGCCACAGCGATTGCAATGTACTTCTGTCCTAACCATAAACAACGTTCTATCGACAGAAGATGCGATCGCATCTTCTAAAGGTGCATAGAAGCTAGGCCATCCCGTGCGGCTATTGTATTTAGTTTCCGATGTAAATAACGGCTGTCCGCACCCAGCACAAACGTAAGTTCCTTGACCGTATTGTTTATCGAGCGCACTTGTGCCAGCGCGTTCGGTTCCGTGCTTGCGCAATACATGAAATTGCTCTGGTGTCAAGCTTTTACGCCATTCTTCTTCTGTTTTGTTAATCTCATATTGGTTTTGTGAAGTTGCCATAACGTTTGCTTTCTGTAAAGTTAATCTTTCATCGAAAAACCCGCCGAAGCGGGTTCTATCGTAATTTTCCAACTATATTAAGCTTAACGCAGTCTCACGATTAGCCGCCTGTCTGGTTCTTGACCTCGGCTTTCTGTTTCGAGATCTTCGGCATCTTTGAGAAATGTATGAATTTGACGGCGTTCGGCTGACGATAGCGCCTTCATTTCCACTTCTTGTCCCGTCTGGCGAACTTGTTGGGCGACTTCTTTGGCAAGTGCCATCAGTTCTGCTTGACGCTTGATTCGGTAGCCATTAAGCTCTACCGTAAACGCCATTTGATTTTCTGACTCCGTTCCTAGATTGAGGAGTGTATTCGCAAGATACTGAATCGCATCAATCCCTTCACCTTTTTCCCCGATAAGAATATTGATTTGTTCTTGGCTCAATTTGGTTTCATCAATAATCAGCCAGCAGGCATCGACATCTGAATGCTCGACCTTGCCTATTTGGACTTGGGCAGGAAGCCCCATGAACTGAAGTAAGGATTCTAACCACTGTTTGCCCCGCCCGCTTTGTTCCTCAATCATTGTTGCGATTATCACCTCTTTGCTTTTTTAGAATTTCGCCCCCAAACTTCAAGATGGTTTTTCTTTCTTCTTGGAACGTTTTTCAAAGGGCAATTCTTCTCTGCCTTTTTGTGCTTTTTCTTGTTGTTCCAAGAGTTTTTGGAGATTTTCAGGCAAAGGTTCTCGCATTAAGATGAAAGTCTGTATCGTCTGGACGACGTTAGCCACTACGATATACATTAAGACTCCTGCTGGAAGGGGGAAGAAGAGAAACATACCGCTGAATAGCACTGGCGTAATCTTATTAACAGTTTGCTGTTGCTGGGGATTGGCACCGCTTCCACCTTGAGAACCGGAGAGTTCTTGGTTGATATAGATGCTCAACCCAAAAAAGATAACCATGCCCAGGATATCCCAGTTGATTGTACCACCTTCGTTGGTTACGCCAACGCGCCCCAGCTTCTCAATAAAGAGAAAACCTGTGTTGGCAGCAATTCCAGGTATCGTTCCTTGAATAGTGACTTCTCCAGGCGCAAGCGCTTCGATAGTACCGTCTTCGTTAACTTTAATGCGTTCGGAACCTTTGGTGACTTGCCATTTAGGTTTGATTTGGCTATCTGAGTAGTTAGTGACTAACTCGGATAAAGATTTTCCTTGGGGGGTTTGAAATTCAACTTGGGTTTTTTCTCCGACGACTAGCTTATTACCGCTCGGTACGATCGCGGCGATGGGATAATGAACGCCATCGTTGATATAAATATTTTGAGGTTTGGTTGCGAAAGTTTGGGGCTGAATTTGTTCGATCTGTTCTCTGGGGAAGATTTGAACGTCAACGGTATAGTTGATATCAGAAAATGGAGAACCCCGCAAAGTGGCAAACAGCGCAAAGAGAATCGGCATTTGCAACAGTAATGGCAAGCACCCGGCTAGCGGATTGCCAAACTCTTGCATGAGTTTCCCCATTTCTTCTTGCTGTTTGGCAGGGTCGTCTTTATAGCGTTTCTGAATCTGTTCCTGCCTCTCTTTCATCAGAGGCTGGGTGATCTTCATTTTTCGCATATTGCGAATCTGTCCCGCGCTGAGAGGATACAGACCGATGCGAATGACTAAGGTAAGAGCGATAATCGCAAAACCATAGCTCGGCACAATCTTGTAGAAAAAGTCCAAGATTGGCAACATGATATTTGTAGAAATAAATCCGACACCAAAATCCATTCGTCTAAATTTAAGCCTTTATGTAAGGTTTTCTCTGTATCTATCTTAGGGATTAGAGCTAATTTAATTTTTCCTAATCCCTTCGGTTATTTTATAGATTTGTCGGCTCACGAACCAGTTATAGCTTCTACAGAACGACCCGTTTTATCGGCTGTTCTTTCAGCAATGTAATCGTAAATTTCGCGGAATTTGGGAACCGCTCGCATTTCTAGGCGGCTTCTATCTTTCATTGTTATGACAATATCGCCCCACAATCCAATGCCGCGAGGGACTTTGACAATTTTGATGATTTCTGAATAAATGATGTCGGTGCGATCGCGCCCCATCCATCCTCCCGTCACCGAAATTCGGCGATCGGTAAATCGATATCGCAGCCAAATAGCTCTAACGATCGCGCCTATTGTTAAGGGTAAACAAATAACTGTAAAGCCCAGTAAAATATTGACGATTAAATCGCCAACATGGGGACCGCCTTCATAAAACGTATTCTCTCTTATGCCCATTGATGATATCGGCTTTAATTAACAACTGCTTTAATTCTCGCAAAAAATGTTCGTATTTGCACTCCAAAGCCTTTGGACGAACAACAACAATCGCCTTCCATCCCGGCGATATATGAGGAAGTAACTCTCGGAGTGCCGAACGAATTTGGCGTTTGATTCGATTGCGAATAACGGCTTTTTTACTAACTTTTTGACTGATAGATATACCAATTTTAGTCGCCATCGGTTGATTTCTCTCAACTTCTGACAACGCTACTAAGGTCAAGTGAGGACTACCGTAGCGAGTCCCCTGTCGATAAACTTTTCCAAAGTCTTTCCAATGTTTAAGCCGATTGTCCCTGTGCAATCCCACCTTAAACTGTTAGCCGATGCCGTCCTCTTTGTCGTCTAGCTTTGATAACCTTTTGACCATTTTTCGTCCGCATCCGAGCGCGGAATCCAGACGTTCTTTTTTGTTTGCGATTAGTTCCTTCTAGCGTGCGCCGAGTCACAAAATTATCCCTCCCTTAACGCAATTTTGTTAAGATTTTTGATTTGAATAAAAAGACACAATTCACAATCATAAACCTTAATAAGAGTTTTGTAAACTTAATATGGGGACTGGAAACTGGTGATTGGTGATTGGGGTATTGGGAATCGGTTAAATCTCTTCCTTGTCCTCCTTGTCCTCAAAATTCCCCCTTGTCTCCTCTCTTGGTCACTGGTAACTGACAAAATGTCCCAGTTCCCAGTCACCTATTATCGTTCGATACTGACAATCCAAGTCCCTAAATAGAGGCGCAGAGGAATATCGCCAGACGCTTGTACGTCGCCGACTAGATAGTAAGTTCCAAAGTTAGGATTTCTGACGTTAGATAAGACTAGTGTTACTTTTGTTCCTGCTTCGACTGGCTGTTCGGGTTCGATTTCCAGAATGCGGCTTTCTTTATCCCAATAAACTTCTTTCAAAGGAAGCGATTCGTCGTCAACGCGCACTTCAACTTTGTCGGTATCAAACTTTCCATCAAAGTTTTCGGGATAGGAAATAAAGAATTTAGTTGCTCCTTGAGTCAACTTTTTAGCAGGGATGTAAAGCTTGTAACGATCCCACTGACGAGGGATTCCGCCAAAATCTAAATAGTAATCTAAAATATTTTCGCGCTCGACACCACTAAAAATAGTTAATCCTGGATTACCACCCGCCCAGCTAATCGCTTGTATCCCTGCCAACAGACAGCCTGAAACAACTAGGGCAGAAACCAGACGTTTAGGAGATAATTTAGCAAATAACATAGACCTCACACGTTAGCAATTTAATTTTGAGATGTTTTTTTAAGTAATACTTACTATGGTTTTACAGTAGCAGATCCATAGCACAGATGTCAGAAAAAGTCAGCCAGCTAAGAAACTGTCCTTTTCCTAAGATACAATTCATTTTGCTAATTAGTGTTAAAGTTTGTTACTTCAGTACGCCATTGAGAAAAATATCTGCAATACCTTCTGCCATTTCTTGAAGGGCTTTAGGAGAGGATTTAGTGTCTAAGATCGTATCGTTAGAGAATCCCGCGATTGCAAACATTCCTAAAAAGACTTGGGCAACGATTTTAGGATTCATGGGGCGATAAATGCCGCGATCCATTGCCGTTTGAAAAAAAGCTTCGGCAACATCGGTCATTTTAGCGATAACTTCAGATTGAATGCGATCGCGCAATTCTGGATGATATTGTGCTTCCAGGAAACAAACGCGCAACAGATCGCTATTTTCTTGCAGTCGCAACATCCGCCGACGCATTACTTGAGCAACAGCTTTGTAACTCCCCATCTCGCTCAATTCAGTCAGCAGATCGGTTAAAATCTCTATCCAGCCAGAAGTGGCTACTTCGATCAAAATCGCTTTTTTGTTGACAAAATGACGGAATAGTGTTCCTTCAGCAACATTAGCGGCTGCTGCTAAATCTTTAGTAGTCGTTCCTTCGTAACCTTTAGCCGCAAATAGACGTAACGCTGACTGAAGAATGCGCGATCGCGTATCATCTTGAAAAGTGGAGTCGATTACTTCTGCTGATAGTGATGAGCGAAAACTTTGCATAATTATAATTAGGAACGAGGGCAGATTTTTGTTAATGCCGTAGAGTTATTGTCTATGATGAAACTTCATTATTGATATTAATCTTTATTAAGTTTTGTCATAATCGTCGCAGACGCTCGTCTTTAAAAACTTTATTGAGAGAGATATATGTCCAATCCTAATCCAGAAACTCCCGTACGCGAGAACCCAGAAAAATCGGCTAGCGATCGCGAACTTGAAGCCCTTACGGATGAGTTTATCGAACAAACCAGCACCCATAAAGAAGTCATCGAAACCGTAATTTCCAGCCTAGAACAAAATGATAGCGCCATGGTCGTGCAAACCGAAGGCGGTTATCTTTGGAAGTTTCAGTATGGTAGCGTCGAAATATTTGTTCAACTAACGGGAGAAAACGATGAAGATTTGTTAACAGTTTGGTCGTCTGTACTGCAATTACCTGCTAAAGAAGAATCTGCCTTGACACGCAAGCTATTAGAAATGAATTGGGCACAAACCTTTGAAACTCGATTTGCTATCAATAGCGATCGCGTCGTAGTCATGTCTCAGCGTACTGTTGCCGATCTTTCCCCAGAGGAAATGTCTAGAATTATTACGCTTGTTGCTACAATTGCCGACGACAATGATGAATTTCTCCAAACTACTTTTGGTGCAAGTTAAAGAGTAGGGAATTGGGGGAGTAGGAAAGATGGAGAGACAAGGGAGACAAGGGAGAATATTTACTTCTGAACTCCTGAACTTCTGAAATTGGGTTTTGAGCCATTAAATTTTATGAATTTTTCATAATTCATCATTCATAATTCATAATTCAATTGACTGATAACTATTGGCGATTAATTCCATTATTAGAAGCGTCTGGAGAAGTTCAGATGGGAATCGATCGCTGGTTGCTGCAACAACATCGCCAAGCCAGGCATCCGCCAACTTTACGATTTTATACCTGGTCGCCCGCAGCGATATCTATAGGCTATCACCAACATCACTATCCCGAATTTTGGCGCGCATTAACTTGGAAGGGAAAACCGATTGATTTAGTGCGTCGCCCGACAGGGGGAAGGGCAGTTCTCCATCAAGGAGATTTAACGTATGCGCTCGTAACATCAGGCATAGCTGGCAAAAGAGCAGAAGTTTATCAAAAAATTTGTGAATTTCTGATTGAAGGATGGCGATCGCTTGGTGTCGAGTTACACTATGGCAGTGCCGGACGCGGATACATTCATAATCCCAACTGTTTTGGCACGGCAACTAATGCCGATTTAGTTATGACTGACGGACGCAAACTCATTGGTAGCGCCCAATTGCGACAAGGAGATGCCATATTACAGCATGGTTCTATGGTATTAGAAAGCGACCCTCAACTGTTCGCGCAAGTCTTTGGCGATGCGCCCAAACCAGCTAAGATCCCCATCGAACAGACGGGAGAGGAATTAATCAAAAAAGTCGTAGCTGCCCTTACAGACGCAGCGCGTCAGTGTTTTGGGGTGGAATTAACTATCCAACCTTTATCGGATGAAGAAATGCGATCGCAATTAAATTATGAATTATGAATGATGAATTATGAATTTAGGAGTTCAGGAGTTCGGAAGTTCAGTAGTTCAGTAGTAAATTTACTTTCGACTTCCGACTTTCGACTTTCTACTTCAATCGCCAGTCCCCTCTTGATGTAGGATCGGTAACGAATGAGCGATCGGTTTTACTCGATTTTATAGTATATTAGTACTGCTTTTTCTATGAAATTGAGTAACAAATGAGCAAAAATCATTGCTCGATTCAATAAATTGTTACAACTCTTTTACAATCTTGCATTGAAAAGTCATGTCAATTGTTAGCCAAGTTATACTCACAGCCGATAACGAACTCCGCTATCCCAGTAGCGGAGAGCTTCAAGGTATTCAAAAATTTTTAAAAACTGGTACTCAGCGCATCCGTATCGCTGAAACACTAGCAGAAAACGATAAAAAGATTGTCGATCAAGCTCAACGACAATTATTTAGAAAACGGCCTGATTTTAGAGCGCCTGGGGGAAACGCCTACGGTCAGCGCCAGTACAATCAGTGCTTGCGCGATTATAGCTGGTATTTACGACTAGTTACCTATGGCATTTTAGCGGGTAGCATTGACCCAATTGATAAAATTGGTTTGATTGGCGTTAAAGATATGTACAACTCTCTTAACGTCCCCGTTCCTGGTATGGTAGAAGCTATTCGTTGTCTCAAAGAAGCAGCTTTAGGGTTGCTGAGCAAAGAAGATGCAATGGAAGCTGCTCCCTATTTCGATTTCATCATGCAGGCAATGTCATAAATTAAATGTTTGAAGCTAGAATTCTGAAGTCTGGAGGAAAACATTTGATTGCTTCTGTCAGACTTCAGAATTCAGCCTTTTGCCTGCAAATATGTCTCGGACTAAAAAATTCTCTTGGCTTTCATTGTGTCTCATTGTAGTAGTCTATGGGGTTTTTGGTTGGATAGTGGCACAATCTAGCGTTAGCTGGAGCGAAGATCTAGTCGAACAAGGGAAAGCTTGGGGTTTGATATTAGATGATAAAGACGCTACTGTTATTATCGATTTGTTGGGCGTTGCATTGATCCTAATAATCGCTGTAGGATTAACTGCCCCCATAGCTTTGAGCGCTATTTTCTTTGGAATTTGGCTCAGGTCAGAAACAAAAGCTTGGTTTTCAATCCTTGGATGGGCTTTTGCCGTTGTCTTTATTATTCGCTGGATTGCTTATTTTGCCAAGTTTTTACTACTGCTGTGCGCCGCTCTTTTAGGACGCTTAGAGCTTCAGGGAGCAGGTTACAATAATTGGCAAACCTTTATAATTCTAAGTTTGATTTGTCTTGGTGGGTTTGGTGGTGGCGTACTCAGCTTTATGTTGTTGAGTGCGGGGAACCGATAATAAAGAACTAAATATCTGAAATTATTATGGCTGAGAAATCTAAACCAAAAACTATCCAGCGAGTATTAATTATTGTAGCTAGTGCTGCTTTTTTAGGAACGTTGGTAGTTCCTATCGTTGAGATGTTTAGCAATGTTTCTCAACCAGCAAATAATACAGAGACACCAGACAATACAGCCGCATACGAACAGTTGCAACAGAAAGCTACAGGATACGAAGAAGTTTTAAAAAGAGAACCTAACAATCCCAAGGCGCTCAACGAGTTGGCAAAAACCCGATATCAGATGTACCAACTTACAAAGAGTGATGAAGATCTTAAAAAAATGGTCGATCCCTTAGAAAAATTAGTTAAATTATATCCCGAACAGAAAGAATTAAAAGCGTTGCTCGAACAGGTGAAAATGCAAGTTTCTCAAGCCAACCAACCCCCTAAACCAGAAAGTAAAAAGTAGGTAGACATCACGAACTGCGTACACCACGATGGATGAAAATTTATTTTAAAATCAGATGGTTGTAATTAAACGTAAGATGGCGAGCAGTAACTCTACCAGAATCTCTCGCCCGCCTGCTTCTATCGACTGGTTATTGTGCGATCGCTTGCAGAACAATCTTGCCGCGAGTATGTCCCTGCTGGCTCAGTTCTTGAGCTTGACGAGCTTCTGCCAGAGGAAACACTCTTCCTATATCGATCTTAACTTGTCCGCGATCGATCGAATTGGCAATTTCACTCAGCAACGAAGCTTTTGGTTGTACTATCATCGTGGCACAACGCAAATTGCGTTGTGCTGCCATAGTTGACAGGGACAACACCGAAATCTTATCGACAACGATAGAACAGCGATCGCCATTCACCATTCACCTTTAAAGACTAACTCGCTTCAAAGGAGAAGCAAAGAGCGATCGCAACGCAGACTGACGTTGTTCGGGGGATTCTGAGGCTAAATTCCACAAACTTTCATAGAAAAAGAACGATACGCCTGCAAATTGCTCTTGGCGGACGGTTTCTACTTGAGTTTTAATTTGCTCAAAAGCAATCGGACGACCTTTTAATCCTGATAAAACCCCAATCCCAAAGGGAATATGTTGTTTAGCTGCTTTTACTTCTGGCTGCGATAACTCTCTCCTAAAAGCATTCATATCATTGCGATATACTTGCAGCACTAATTCTTCTACTAACCCCATTCTTTCCCATTTTTGCCAGTCAGCGAGGTAACAATTGAGAGAAAAAGTTTGTGGATTGGGAGAAACCGAGACGATCGCATCGGCATTATTATCTTTAATCGCGCTAAATACCTGTTTGAGATAATTAGTAACTTTATCGGCTCTCCAGCGCGTCCACTCTATCCATTCTTGATTTTGGACGATGCAACTACTAGCCGTTTTGATATTCGCTGGCGGTTTCGGCGGCAATTTTCCGTTGTGTTCTTGCTGATACAGCTTAACCGTATACTCGTCATAGCCAAAGTCGTAAGGAAACCCAAAATGGTCGTCTACTTGAATGCCATCGACATCGTATTTACTGACAATTTCAACGATTAAATCGGTAATAAATTGTTGAACTTCTGGATTAAAAGGATTGAGCCACACCCGTTTGTGAACGTTACCTTCCATCCAAACCGTACTACCATCCTGACGTTTAGTAAGCCATTCAGGGTGTCGCTTTGCCAATTCGGAGTCAGCAGGAGCCATAAAACCAAACTCAAACCAAGGAATGACCGCCATCCCTTTACTGTGTCCTCGTTCTACTGTTTCTGCAAGAATGTCTCGTCCTTGCAATCCTTCAGTAGGATCGAGAGAATGTCCGATCGCGCTTTCGGCAACTTCACTAGGATAGAGTGTATGTCCCCAATTCCAAACGGTAGGATAAAGCGTATTAAAGTTGAGCTTAGATAAAGTATCGATCGCATTACTTAATTTTTGCTTGTCAAACAAAACGTCGCTGTCGATATTAGTCAGCCAAACGCCTCGGATTTCGGCGGGTCGATTTGTTGGGATGCTTTGAGAACGCACTGGAAAATTAAACGCCAGAATAAAACTGAAGATGAGTAGAAAGAGTAACCAAGCGTAACGACCGTGCAGACGACTAAACTTAACCAGTTCGTCTGCATAGGCGTTAAAGGTATTAGCGATGAACTGTTTCATTACGACGATTTTTTGCTGGTAGTTTTCTTGGTTTTGGTCGTCTTAGTAGACGTAGTTTTAGTAGTTTTTGCAGTCGTTCCACCAGCAGACTTGCGAGTCGATTTTTTGGTTCCTGTTTTAGCAGATAGCAATGCTAATGCTTTTTCCAGCGTCATACTTTCAACGGTTTCACCTTCTGGGAGTCCGGCATTGGTCTTGCCGTGCTTGATGTAAATTCCATAAGGGCCTTCATAAATATTAACTGGCTCGTTGTCGTCGGGATGGGAACCGAGTTCGCGTAACGGGTCTTTTTTAGTACCGCGACTGCCTCCCCGTCCTCGCTTCGGTTCGGAGAGCAATTGTAATGCGCGTTCTAAACTAACGCTCAAAACATCATCCTCAGCTTTGAGAGAACGAAAATCCTTGCCGTCCTTGCCGCGATCGTGTACGACATACGGCCCAAACCGTCCTAAACTCGCTTTAATAGGCGATCCTGTTTCTGGGTGCGTTCCCAAGGTACGAGGCAGAGATAATAAACCGACTGCCATTTCTAAATTTACCTCTTCTGGTTTAACGCCTTTGGGAAGGGACGCGCGTTTGGGTTTGCTATTGGTTTCTGACTCTTCGCCTAACTGAACGTAAGGGCCATAACTGCCAACCTTGATATAAATAGGTTCTCCCGTTTCTGGATGCAGTCCTACTTTATCTGGGCCTTCGATTTTCTGGCGCAACAGCACTTGAACTTGTTCGGGGTTGAGGTCGGCGGGGGTTAAATCTGCTGGAAGAGAAGCTGTAATTACCTCGCCATTGCCGTTGGGAACTTCCAAATAGGGGCCAAATTTTCCAATTTTGACTGTAGCATCCAAATTTTCTAGGTTAACTGCTTTAGCCGCGCTAGCATCGATTTCCTTTTCTCTGACTTTAACTTGATTTTCTAACCCTGTCTCTCCTAAATAAAACTTTTGCAGGTAGGGAAGCCATTGTGCTTTGCCGCTAGCAATCTCATCCAATGATTGTTCCATCTTGGCAGTAAAACCAGTATCTACCAAGTCAGAAAAATGTTTTTCTAGCAAGCTAGTAACGGCAAATGCTGAAAAAGTAGGGAGCAACGCTTTATTCTCTAACTTGGCATAGCCTTTTTTAAGGATGGTATCGATAATGGTGGCATAGGTACTGGGACGACCTACCCCTTCACTTTCAAGCATCTTCACCAAAGAAGCTTCGGTAAAACGCGCTGGCGGTTGCGTTTCGTGTCCCAATACTTCCAACTCTTTACATTCAGGCGTATCCCCAACTTTTAAAGGAGGAAGAATGACTTCTTGGCTATCGATCGCGGCTTCGGGATCGTCGGAACCTTCCACATAAGCTCGAAAGAAGCCAGCAAAGTCAATTCGCTTGCCAGAGGAGCGAAATCCTGCGTCTTCTACGTCAATATTAACCGCAATCATCGTCAAGCGTGCGTCTGCCATTTGACACGCTACCGTGCGCTTCCAAATGAGGTCGTAGAGCGAAAATTCTAATCCCGATAAACCCGTTTCTCTGGGAATGCGAAAGCTACTTCCCGCCGGACGTATCGCTTCGTGCGCTTCTTGCGCTCCTTTGCTTTTTGTGGTATAATTACGCGGCTTCGGACTCAAATATTGTTTCCCGTACATTGCTTCGACACAGGATCTTGCCGCCGCGATCGCCTGGTCGGACAGATGCACCGAATCGGTTCGCATATAAGTAATATAACCCTGTTCGTAAAGTTTTTGGGCGATTTTCATCGTTTCTCGCGCCGAGATCCCTAGTTTTCGATTGGATTCTTGTTGTAGGGTAGAGGTAGTAAAAGGCGGCGCGGGTTTGCGAGTTGTTGGTTTTTCTTCAGTGTTGGTAACTTTCCAGATTTTATCTTCGAGGCGATCTTTTAGGGCATTTGCTTGTTCCTCGTTAAGAAGGACAACATCTCTTCCTCTGGCGATTTGTCCCGTTGTCGGGTCGAAATCGCTACCCGTGGCAATTTTTTTGCCGCCTAATGCGATTAATTTTGCTTCAAAAGGCGATTTTTCTTGTTCTAGAGTCGCTTTGAGATCCCAGTAACCACCCGATCTGAAGGCGCGGCGTTCCCGTTCTCGCTGAACTAACAATCGTACTGCCACCGATTGAACTCGTCCGGCGGATAATCCCCTAGCAATCTTCTTCCACAACAAGGGAGAAAGGGTGTAACCAACGAGACGATCTAAAATTCGCCGCGTTTCTTGAGCGTGAACTAAATTTTCGTCGATAGCGCGACAATTTTCAAAGCGGCTTGAATGGCATCGCGGGTAATCTCGTGAAAAAACCATCCGCGTTCATGGGAATTTTCGGCTTGAGAATCTGGGTGAGATGCCAGCTAATGCTTTCACCTTCGCGATCTTCGTCAGTCGCTAGAATTAACTCAGTTGCTTGTCTGAGGGCAGCTTTTAATTCTCTGACAACCTTTTCCTTACTCTGAGGAATAACGTAAAGCGGATCGAAATTATTCTCAACGTTAACTCCTATGGTTGCCCATTTCTGTTCTTTGTACTCCGGCGGGATTTCCTCGGCTGAGGCGGGAAGATCGCGCACGTGTCCCATCGATGCCTCGACAATATAATCTTTGGGCAAATAATTTCTGATAGTGCGTGCTTTGGTAGGGGATTCGACGATAACGAGAGTTGACATAGGGATTACAAATAATTGCTCTGTTATGACAGTGTAGAGAAACTCTACAGAGACTAACGGATAGGCTCTTAACAATGACGGATTATCAATGTTAAATTTACGCAGTTTAAAATCACGCAGTCAGAAGAGACTGAATCCTTCGAGGGCAGTGGATCTGCGATCGCCTAGTTTTAACATAGCTCAATCTAAGTCGATCGCGTCAACAAGCCCATACAGATTCAATAAAAATAACGCCCTCCAAGCGAGATAACAAAACGCTTTCTAACAATTGCTTCCAGTGATTGGAGTCTCTTGCAGGTTACAATTTTCTTTAAAGGTTTTTTAATCATACAAAAGCAGTTAGTTAGGTACTGCTCGTCAAGACGATAAATTAGTTTAACTTAACTTAAACCCTATGGATTTTTCCTCTCAGATCGCTAGTCAGCTTAATGCTGGAACAATCTTGCCAGAAGGGATTGTAATTATTACCCTTATGGTCGTCGTCGTCGGGGATTTAATTATGGGGCGCAGTTCGTCGCGTTGGCTTCCCTACGCCGCGATCGCAGGACTGCTGAGTTCAATTCTAGCCCTTTATCTCGGTTGGGACAGAACGGATACCATATCTTTCTTAGGTGCGTTTAATGCGGACAACCTCAGCATTGTTTTCCGCGCGATCGTTGCCTTATCTACGACAGTGACGATTTTGATGTCGATACGCTACGTGGAACAAGCGGGCACATCTCTGGCAGAGTTTATCGCTATCATGCTAACAGCCACGCTGGGCGGAATGTTTCTCTCAGGGGCAAACGAACTGGTAACGATCTTTATCTCCCTAGAAACGTTGAGTATTTCGTCATATCTAATGACGGGGTATATGAAACGCGATCCGCGATCGAACGAAGCCGCCTTAAAATACTTATTAATCGGCGCTTCGAGTTCTGCTATCTTCCTCTATGGCATTTCTCTGCTGTACGGATTATCGGGAGGAGAAACGATTCTCAACGAGATTTCAGCTAAAATAAGCGATGCTACAGGCGGTCAGTCGCTTGGACTAGCAATCTCGTTAGTTTTTGTCATTGCTGGAATTGCTTTTAAAATCTCTGCCGTTCCCTTTCACCAGTGGACTCCAGACGTTTATGAAGGTTCTCCTACGCCTGTTGTTGCCTTTCTCTCGGTCGGTTCTAAAGCGGCTGGTTTTGCCCTCGCTATTCGCTTGTTAGTAACTGCTTTCGCTTCGGTAAGCGAAGAATGGCGCTTTATCTTCACCGCCTTAGCCATTCTCAGTATGGTACTGGGAAATGTAGTTGCTTTGGCGCAAACTAGCATGAAACGGATGCTGGCTTACTCTTCTATCGGACAAGCAGGTTTTGTTATCATCGGTTTGATTGCAGGAACCGATGCGGGTTACTCTAGCATCGTGTTTTATCTCCTGGTTTACCTATTCATGAACCTGGGAGCTTTCACCTGCGTCATTCTCTTCTCGCTGCGTACTGGAACCGATCGCATTAGCGAATATGCGGGGTTATATCAAAAAGATCCTCTCTTAACGCTTGGTTTAAGCGTTTGTTTGCTTTCTTTAGGCGGGATTCCCCCTTTAGCTGGATTTTTTGGCAAGATTTATCTATTCTGGGCAGGCTGGCAAGCTGGACTCTACGGCTTGGTTTTGTTAGCTTTAGTTACTAGCGTCGCTTCGATCTACTATTACATCCGCGTCGTCAAGATGATGGTCGTCAAAGAACCTCATGAAATGTCGGATGTTGTGAAAAATTATCCCGAAATTCGCTGGAATTTACCAGGAATGCGCCCTTTACAAGTGGGTTTGGTTTTATCGGTCATTGCAACTTCTCTAGCGGGAATTTTATCTAATCCCTTGTTTACGCTAGCCAACAATTCCGTCACTAGCACGCCTATTCTACAAGCGTCTGCTACTGCGCCTCAAGTTTCTCAGGTTAATAGTTCGACCTCAAAAGCGGAAAAAACCTCTGCATATGCTAGTCCTTCCGTGTCAGCATATGCTAGTCCTTCCGTGTCAGCATTGCTCAAGAAGGAGCGACCCTAGTTATTTTTGGGTTGTAGATAGTTAAATCAAAAGCGTTTTTTAGAGGTGCGATGCGATCGCATCTCTATTTTTATTGGATGGGAAGGCGCGATCGCAATTACTTACTAATTATTGTGAATCGATCTATTCGGGTTTAATCACCTTACACAGAGCTAATCCATTAGCTTTTTTAAAAAACTTCTCATCAAAAGTATACAGTTCCGAACAATGTTGACTCTGTGCTAGATGAAAAGCATCTGCAAAATCTAAACCATTTTCATGCCATTGAATCACTTGGGCAATTAAGCTAGCGTTAATGAGATAGACATTCGGCAAACCAGATAACTGTCTCAAAGCTTGACAAATTTCTGGTGGGTTAAACTTATAAGCAAAATGCAATACCCATTCAGTTTCTAATATGACTGTATCTGCTATAAAAATATTTTGTGACTGAAAGATTTTTACGCTTTGCTGATATTGCCACTCATCATCCTGAGTTAACAGTCGTACCAAAATATTAGTATCAACTGTTATCATTCATTAACTCCTCTATTCCTTGGAGAATAGCATTATCCATATCCTCAAGACTCTTAGGTATTCCTTGATACTTCAAGCAACCTGCTACATTATCCAAGGTCGTCTCTGGAAATGTTTTTTTTGGTTTCAGTAGAATTCCATCTCCCATATCGATCGCGATTAATTCTTGTCCCTCTTCCCAATGATGAGCATCTCGCAAAGCTTTAGGAATAATAACCTGACCTTGACTCGACATTCTTGTTATTGTCATAACACTAATAAAACATAAGTAATATGTAATGATTTTAGCAGTTTAGAAAATATTAATAAATCTACTAATCGCCATCATAAATCTATTATTGAAAAGTGCCGTATTGATTTAGATAATTATATTATTGTTCGATTTTCTCCTTATCGCGTATATGCCTGGCAGTACGATCCAGAATCATCAAAATTTACTGGTATGAAATATACTGGCATATATCAAGATATAGCTTTGCTTAAAAAACAATCTGACAGTCGTTTTAATAATATTTATCAAGCAACAATACTTTAACTAAATCAACCTAATAAAAAAATTATGGAACTCAAATCTGTATCTTTAGAAATTCCAGAAGGATCTAACCTTATCCTCGGTCAAAGTCATTTCATTAAAACTGTTGAAGATTTATATGAGGTGATGGTAGGAACGTCAAGTCAAGTAAAATTTGGATTGGCATTTTGCGAAGCGTCCGGGCCGTGTTTGATTCGCGTGGTAGGAAATGAGGAAAACTTACAACAAATAGCTACAAAAAATGCAAACGCGATCGCGGCCGGACATAGTTTTGTTATCTTGTTACAAAATGCGTTTCCGATTAACTTTCTCAACAGCATCAAACAATGTCCCGAAGTTTGTACCATCTACTGTGCAACTGCCAATCCCGTACAAGCGATCGTAGCCGAAACCGAACAAGGACGAGGAATTCTTGGGGTTATCGATGGTTTTTCTCCCAAAGGCGTTGAAAATTCTCAAGATGTTAAAGCCCGCCAAGAATTTTTGCGAAAAATTGGCTATAAACTTTGATAAAAGTTAAATTAGATGAGCGCTTTCAAATAAAATCGGTTTTCAGGATTTCTAACCATCTAAATCGCCTTGCATGACTTGAGCGATCGCAACTTTAGCATTGTCTTGGAATTCTTTGACGTTGACTCGACCTAATAATAAAATCGCCAGGATAAATCCAATAGCTTGCAGGACAAACACGCTTCCGTATGCCAAAATCGGAGCGCTAAACATCTCTTTCCCCGCATTGAGAACGGTTCCTCCGATAATGGTAGCTAATGCTCTCGACACTGCCTGAGCTAATCCCCATGCGCCGATAAAAGTTCCTGCGGTTTCTGCTGCCGTTAAGTCTAACATCAAGCTAGTGGCTCCTGCGGTCAGGATTCCAGAGGCTAGTCCAAAAAATAATAATCCAGATTTAAGTAAGGTGCGATCGCTGCTCAATCCTGCCAAGATAAATAAACCAACACAAAAGGCAGCCAGAATACATCCAAGTTTAATCGAACGCTGCTTGCCCAAACGCGGTAAAACAAAAAATCCCGTAGAAGCAATACCAAATAGCGTTCCCATCCCAAAATAGGCATTCAGCTTGGTAGTTTCCGAAATAGACATTCCGAACACTTCCCCGCCATAAGGTTCCATAACAGCATCTTGGATAAATAAGCTCAGCGTCAAAACTAAAAGAAAGCTAAAA
Organism: Candidatus Altimarinota bacterium; assembly: GCA_012031035.1. Lineage (GTDB taxonomy): Bacteria > Cyanobacteriota > Cyanobacteriia > Cyanobacteriales > Microcystaceae > Hydrococcus. Next base: position 20,178 of record JAAUUT010000029.1, read on the forward strand.
AATAATCCTGTTTGGCGACTTGCCGTTAACACTTTAAGGGCACGACCCAGCGTAATTTGGTCTTCCCGTTCCACAAAAGTCGATCGCGAGGAATAACGAGAATATTTCTTTTCTATTCCCATTGTTGCCAGCAAAGCCAACCCAAAAACGATCGCGGGCATAATAATAAAGACTGGATTAACTGTCGCTTTTAATTGTTCGAGGCTGGTAGCGGCTGCTTGGGAGGGATCGCTAGCGAGTAAGCGAGAGCTAATTACGGCTCCCACGACGATCCCTATCATTAACATCGACCAGACCACGCCGACGAGTTGAGAACGATTGTCGTCGTCGGTAACATCAACTAACAAAGCAGTAAATGGGGTAGAACTAGCACTCAAGGCTAAACCGTAGAGCGCAAATATTAGCGCTAATAATCCCGCCCAACCATAAGTAGCAAAACTCCAACCAGTCGCTTGCAAACTACTACCCAATTGCCAAACTGCTTGCAAAGCGACAAATGATATCGTGGTGAACAGTGCCGCTCCAATCCAAACGTAACCCGTGCGATGATAGCCAAAGAGCCTTTTTGCATCAGACATTTGCCCGAACCAAATCCGCGTCGGACTGACAAGCTGGTGCATGGCGATCGCACCTGCAACTATCCATGGTAAAATTTGCAATTCGGCGATCATAATTCGGTTGAGAACTCCCAACGTCAACAAAGACATAATCCCCAATCCCATTTGGAATAATCCCAAACGAAACATCGTCAAAAGATTAATTTTGGGTAAGGGTTTAAGCGAGTTCGATTGAAAATACTGCGAATCGGGAACATCACTGCTAGTCATAGTCGTGTTTGATGAGAAATTATTGCAATTTTTGATTAGAAGGTTTTTTTGCTAACTTAACACGCGAGCGCTCGCATTTAGAAGTTGGAAGTCGGAAGTTTAGCGCAACTCGAACTCTCGTCTTCCCCGGACAAGCGTAGCAACGGCAAAACTCCGCACTTCGGCAAGTCCGCCGCGCAGTCGTCCCCCGTGGCGGCATCAGAAATCAGGGAGTATGGGGAGACAAGGGGACGGAGAATCATGAGTTCATAATTTTCATAATTCATTATTCATAATTTTTCTACTGCACCATCAAAACCGAGCAAGGCGCGTGGTGCATGACATAATTACTAACGCTGCCGAGTAACATTTCGCTTAACCCAGAACGTCCGCGATGTCCGATAATAATTAAATCTGCTTGCCACTCGCGAGCTACTTGACAAATGATGCGAGATGGACTACCGGAAATTTGTTGAAATTCGGCGCTAACTCCCGCATTAGCGGCTTCTTGCTGGTGCGATCGCAACACTTCCAATCCTTGCCGTTCAAATTCTTCCCACTGTTGTCGCCAAGTTTCTAAAGTAAGATCGTTTCCCACAGCCGGATAAAGTTCGGTTAAATTAGGAGGAATAGGCAGGGGACTATTATCTTCCTCCGCTGAGAGAACGTGCAATAGTAGCAAACGTCCTTGATGTTTTTCGGCAATAGATAAGGCGCTATCAAAAACTTTTTTGCCCATTTCTGACATATCGATAGCAACGAGCATTCTATCAAACATAAATCAATTTTTCCTGATTGAGCGAACAGAAATTAAACGATCTCTGTTTTTAGTGTCTCAAATAGCACTCCGTTTCAAAAAAGTGTTTACAAAAGCTAAAATGCGATTGTGTTTTTGTAAATACTTACTTGCTTATTTGTTCGAGACATCGAGCTAAAATAAAAGCTTACAAATCTTTTTACAATTATTTGCTATAAAATACTCAGCGCTCTAAAAACATAACTGCTATGTCCTTCTCTTCGGCTTTTAAAACTGCGCCTACCAAGCTGTTCAATACAAGTAACCTTTCTACAGTTGCTTCGGTTGGCATTCACGCAATACTTTTAGGAGTAGCTTTACCCGGTTTACCAATTTTCTCGCAAAAAGAAAAGACCAGCGAGCGACTTGAGGATGTAGGATTAATCGAGCTAACGCCTGCCGAACAAAGTCGCTTGCCCAATTTATCTCAACCCTCACCTCTCGATCCATCAACTTATCCCGGCGTTCCCCCCATCGACCCGTCACTGTTTAATACTCCTTCATCCCTTCCCAATCAAACTCAAGGCGGAATCGATCCTTCGCTTTTGCCAGCCCCACCTAATTCTCTATCGTTTGGCAATGGCAATACTTTATCGGTTGTCCCGCCGCCGCCGTCGATGCCGCCATTACCTTCGCCGCCGCCAACATCCTATTATCCCAGTCCCAATACTTGGTCTAATTCTTTACCCACACCGCCAAGTTCTCCACCAATCCTCAAAATCTTCCATTACCGCCTCAAATGCAGACTCCTAATGCAGAACTGCAAAGACCAGATTTTGCTCCGGTTCGAGGCGCGATCGATCCCAGAGATTTGATCAATCAAAGAAATTCTGCGATCGCGCAAGGAAACCTGCCACAACGAACGGCAGCCAATTCAGAAGCAGGTCAAAGACCGATGCCGCCCGATCCAAAACAAACCCTACAAGAGATACGCATTCGCCGTTTAGTCGCTGAAAGCATTCAAGGTGCAGAAAGTCTCATTGCCGATCGCAAGAATACAACTAATGAAGAAGCGATGAGAAACGACGTTCGTTGGAGAACAAAAACAGGCGACGCAAAACCGATAGAATTGAGTATTAGCGGCAACTATCCAAGAAACGCTTGTATGAGAAGGCTTGAAGGAACGAGCGTTTATGGAGTTGTGGTAAACACGCAAGGTCAAGTCGCCAATTCTTCTCCTCCCTATCTCATCAAAAGTGCAGGCTATCAGGTTTTCAATCAACAAGCTTTGAGAGATATTTACGCAAACAGGTTTGCCAATCAAACGGGACAGCCAAAATCGTTTTTAGTGAGGGTTAATTACGCTTACAACGAGAAACTTTGTCCTTCTGTCGCTGTTGCCAGTCCACAGCCAAGGAAAGATGGCGTTCCCAGACAGGGTGAAACTTTACAACCTGCCCCAACGGGGATTAATCCCACACCAACAAAGCCTAATAATGCTCCTGCTGAATCCGAAGCGATCGCGCCAAATCAACGCCAACCCGAAGGGAAAACCCCTACACTAACAATTCCCAGACAAGATTCTGAAGCGATCGCGCCAAATCAATCTAAACCCCGTTTAGAAATGCTTCCTCCCATTACTCCTAAGAAAGTTCCAGAAGCATCTGAAGCAGCCGAACCGAGACAACAGCAACAGCCTCGCGTGGAAATTTCTGTTCCAACCTCCCCCAGAAAAGCCCCAGAAGCCAATCGGACAAACGAACCGACTTCTTCTAGAAAAACGCCAGAAGCGTCTGAGGCAACTTCTGCGACCAATCCCAGACGCAATTCAGAACCTTCTAGTGCCGAACCGACAAATAATAGAAAAATTTCACCAATTCGTCCGCTTGGTGCGGCTGCTCCCAGGAAAACCTCAGAAGAATCGTCTAATTCCTCTGAAACTCCTTCAGAAAATTCACAACCATGAGTTTGATTTTTATGAAACGCGATCGCCCTTGGCGCTCCCCGGAGGGGAATCGCGCTTAAACCCATCCAAGAAAATTCGCAACGACTAAACCGATTATTACTCCTGCTATACCGCTTAAAGTAGGTTGTATGAAGTACCAATCTGATTGGTTAAAGGCGATCGATTTTGCGTTGGCGCGATTGGTGAGTTGCATCGTTAACAGTCTCCTAAAATCTTCTAAGGTTTAATAGATTTAGGAGCGATGAATTATGCACGTGCGAAAGAAAAAGCAATCTTACACGTTGCTCTTTCGTGCTAGGAGATTGGCTTCTGTGATTCCTGGCTCGATCTTAATGTGTACCGCCTATCGAGAATGTAACTCGTCGCGGTCAAAACAATCCCAATGCTGAGAATGACTAGCAAAACTAGAAAAAATGGATCGCGAGCAAGTGTGTAGAAGCTAAGGAGACAAACAAAGAAGAAACTGCGCACCATTAAAGTTGTAGAATACAGCGAACTCAAACGTAGACGTATCATTTGAACGATTATGATTCCTAGTCCTACCGCCAACATTCCTGCTGCGCGAGGAAATACATCACCATAATCGCCAGTTGACAACAAGAGTTTTAAGGCAAGGCGTGGCGCAATCAAGAGCATGACACCGCTCGGAATTAGGTATCCCGCCAGATAAAAAAGGCTCAAGCGCGTTCTTTCCATTGCAGTTGTTTTAGTGATTTCGTTCATATCAATCCAATAAGTGGCTACGACACATCAGGCAGGAAAACACTTACCAAATGCCTGAAGTAATTTAGGAGAACCGCCGATCCGAATCTTGCGCCGCAATAGCGCCCAAATTAAGTTTTGTTCTTTGGCAAGAAAACCTAGCCAAGTTTTACTGTCTGCTGTAACGGAAAGATTTGCCTCTCCAACGTGACCGTCTTGAACTCGCACCGTTTTATTTTCAATTGTCACCGTCGCACGACGCGACTCAGAACCAGTAAATGTAAAGTGATAAACTGCACTTAACCCCTCCGAGCGATCGCGTTGAAATAGCAATGGCAATCCAAACAGAAATCCTTGAATCGATTGAGGACGAATGCCACTGCTGACTCGTTTGACAGTTTTGTGGGGAAATCGCCTTGCTGCATAGGTTTCTGCATCCGAACCGGGTACGACATAAATCGTTTCTGGCTTATCTTGTAATGGCTTGACCACCTCTCGAATAAACCCTTTTCTATTAGTCAAAAATGGTGCAATTACGTCTTCTCCAGCAGGGCACGCTGCAATACAGTAAGCCGCTTTATAGTTTGCTTTGAAAGATAAGCTTTGCCACATTGAGGCGGATTCAGAAGCACTGACTTTTTGGCGATAATCGCGGGCATTTTTACTATCTGCGATCGCTTCTGCCCAATCGGTGAACCCGCTCATGAACTCGCGATAATTATGAGTGTAACAGGCTGAAAAATTAAAGTGGCCGTCGGAGCCGATCGCACCCACCGGACAAGCAGCTACGCATAACTTGCACTCAATACAGGGATTGTAGTCAATCGGGTGGGTATATTCTGTCACCCGTGCGTCAATTAGGACGGTTCCAAGGGAGATAAAATTGCCAAACTTAGGATGGATGACATTGCGATGAATTCCCATGTGTCCCAATCCCGCCGCGACAGCAACGGGTTTATGCGACACTACCCATACTTTGCCCGGAAAGCGATCCATTTCCATTGGGAATCCGGCTGATGGATTTAATGCCCGCACTCCTATTTGAGAAAGCGTTTTTACAATTTTTCTTGCTATCTCATTCGCATGGTCGTAGTTAGCATGGAATTCCTGATTGGCCACCGAACGCGCCGGGGTACGGATGCTTTCTCGATTCATACAGCAGACAAAGCTAATCAGCGTTTTGGTTGGCGCAAATGCTGCCAAGATATCCGAACGTTGGTCGGCGATCGCATCTCGCTCTATCTCCACAAACCCGACATCATTGGCACCTGCCTCTAAACAAAGCGATCGCAGCGAATCTGCATTTAACGTTGTTGCATCCATCGATGGCGCTTCTCTATCTGCTCTCTCTCTCCATCGTTTAACTGTGGGATGGTCGTCGAATTTGGTCATTGCGGTCTCCGAAATTTATATGTATATACATATTTTTGAGAAAAATTTTTGAGCTAACCAATAGCTTTCAAGTCAGATAACAGCGACAATAAAGCTTGCCATTTCTGCTGTCCAAATTGCTCGCTCGCTTCAGTTTGCGCTTTTTCCCATAACGGTAAGGCTTGAGCGAGAACGGTACGTCCTTCATCGGTGAGAGATACTAACTTAACTCGTCGATCTGAACCAGGTGCGATCGCAACTAATCCCCGTTTTTCCAAAATTTTGAGATTTCGGGTTAGGGTAGTTTGATCCACAAACAATTCCTCAGCCAAGCGAGTAATTGAGGTAGATTCAACTAGATGAATTGCCACTAGCAGGGTAAATTGGTTTAACACCAACCCCACGGGGCGCAACGCCGTATCGTAAATCTGCGTCAAAATTCGCGAAGCTCGTCGAATGTGCCAACCCATACAATTAGCAGGCACTCGATTTGCTTTGACGAGATTTGTTGTTGGAATGCGATCGCTCATAATATATGTATATACATATAAATGCGATTTGTCAAGTGGATGTAGAGGGGCGATCGCTTCTGCAAGTTTTCTATTACCTGAAAAGCAAATTTTTCAGGTATTTATAACTCATTAATCGCGACAAAAAGCCTTGAATTTCAAGGCATTAAAACTCAGAGGATTGTGTATTTTAAAAATTATTTAACGAACTGTTGCTGGCGACTCTTGGGGAACGAGATCGCCCTTGGCGCTCCCCGGAGGGGAATCGCGCTCAAAATGTTTCTCGACTAACTCGATCGCTCGTTCTGGCTCGACTCGACTATAACGTGCCTTATCAGGCATAACGACGACATTCGGGCCTTGCTTACATTGCTTGAGGCATCCTGTTAATTTAATTTGTACTTTGTCTTCTAAGCCGCGATCTCGCAAACTTCCTTCTAACGCTTGACAAATTGCTTGTCCGCCTCGCTTCCAACAGCTAGATTTTTGACAGACTAAAATACTGGCTTTAGGAGCTTTGCCCTTGAGGGGTGGCGACTGGGGGAGTGAGATTGGAATTTCAGCGGGATTGGGTAAAGCGACTCGTTCGACAGAATAGGCTTTTAATTTGAGTTTACCTGTTTTGAAACATTGTTTTTTGATGCCGCGAATGTCTACCCAACAACCGGGCGTAAGCGTTTTGTTAAGGCGATCGCGAATTTCTTTATCTGGCTTAATCCAATATTCGCGTCCCGAATAAATAATTCTTAAATACTTAATTTTATAACCGTCTTTAATAACAAAACTTAACAGTTGTCCGACGAGGTTAAATTCTAGTTTTTGCTCTTGACAAATTGACATTTTTTTACACCTAATTCGACCTGTATTAATCTTTTATGTTTGTTTTTTCGTGCCAGCAGTTCTCTAATAAACAAACTAATTCGTGACGAGGAGCAGTATTTTGTTTGACCGCACTCCATAGCTGAATAGCGGCTATAGGGCTTGAAATTTCGACTTTTAGCGGTCGATTGGTAGAGAGACCGCAAGGAATTTCTAATTCCTGCAATCGGTGATAGACTGCCCATCGTTCTACAGGTCGAATCTCTATGACAAAGCCGAGTTGCGATTGCGGATTTGAACTATTCATCGGTTTATTAAATGCTAAAGATTTTCAATATACCCCTCTAGGATCGAGTATACCCAGACTTGCAAATAAACGCAAATTATTCTCAATTATTTTTTTGAGAGGTGTAACTGGGGTATCGAGAAAATTACCAGTTCCTAATCACAAATCCCCGATTATCGATTGCTAATCAATAGATCCAAACCATTGAGATAGACTAAAATGTCTCTATACAAAGCATTCTCAAATTGAGAGGGGATTGCAGCCATGACTACTACTCAAGGTTTAGTACGCGCTTTTGGCGAAGTCGGCGATAATCCGATTTTGCTAGAATCAAATGTCACAGTTCCGGTTTGTGAAGGGTTAAATACAGTCCTTGCTAGCTTCCAAGCATTATATCTTCAATATCAAAAACATCATTTCGTTGTAGAAGGTTCTGAATTTTATCAATTGCACAAATTCTTCCAAGAATCTTATGAAGAAGTGGAGGAACACGTACACGAGATCGGAGAACGTTTAAACGGATTAGGTGGAATTCCAGTAGCAAGTTTTAGCAAACTATCTGAACTATGTTGCTTTACTCCTGAATCTGATGGCGCTTATGAGTGTCGCAAGATGATAGAAAACGATCTCGTCGCCGAACAAGCGTTAATTCAGCTAATACGCCGTCAAGCGGCCCAAGCAGAAAGTTTAGGCGATCGCGCGACTCGTTATTTGTATGAAGAAATCTTGTTAGAAACTGAAGAGAGAGCGTATCATCTCAATCATTTCCTCGTCCCTGACAGCTTGACTAAAGCTTTTGTCGGGAATGGTAGCAACTAATCATAAGCCTAATGTTCATTGGTAACTTAAGATTAGCAAGTTATTAACTGATACAGAAAAACTACACGCTTTACAAAAGTAAGGGCGCTTTAAAAAGCGCCCTTATCTTTTATATTATCGAGATTGACCCTTGCAATTTTGCCAAACGATCCGTAACTATTCCGTGAAAATGCTGAGACAACTTAAATAATTAAGCTACAAAGATCGTTGGTTTCACGAATTTACTATTGCTTTCCTAGTCTTTAATCTGGATATATAGAAAGTTGAGCTAGGAGAAAACCATGATTAAGGAAATTTTAATGAAAAGTTTGATTGTTGCTGGAATTACTGTTTGGACTATTCCTTTTTTGAGTGCTGTTTCAGTTGGCTTCATAATTCTTGCCTTAGTTTGGGTAAAAGAGAAAATCACTTTGATATTATTTCCTACTTCTCTTAACGAAATTTCTTAATGAAAATTTTGATAGAATTAAAATTCTCATAAAACATAAAAAAGTTAACATAACTAAAATTAATTCTTAAATCAAAATTCTGAAAAACTTCATCGGTTTTTCAGAATTTTTTCTAACCTACAAAGTAAGACTGGCAAGATTAGAACGGCAAGTCGATCGCTTAGCAAAGCCATTATTTCAATGGCTTAAAATTCACATGGCTATATTGCAATCCCGACGTATTCTGCTTGTTAGCGACGAACAAACGGTACGAGAAATTACTCAGATTTGTCTGGAAACAGTTGTTAAATGTGAGGTACTGACCGTAAGTTCGAGTAACGAGAGAATAGTCAATGCTGAAGCTCAACAGGTTAATGCGATTCTTTTAGATATTGATGAAAAAACTAGCCATACAGATTGGTTGGCACTAGTACAAAGCCTACAAAATAACCCAGCCACTCAGGATATTCCTATTATTTTATTAATTACTAATATACAGTCTCACAATTTACTTCAACTTGGCAGTAAAGGCATCAAAGCCGCGATCGCCAAATCTTTCGATCTCCTGGCTTTAGCCGATCGAATTGTAGCTGCACTGGACTGGAATTGAAATTTAATGGAATTGGTCGCTGTTCACTGGATAGCGATCGCTATTCTCTAATCACCATTAACGATACATCTTTCTATTGAAAGACTTTAATGTAACTTTTTGTTAAAAGTCTGAGGTCTTTCATCGGTTCTTCAGATTTTTTACGTAATCTACAACCAAGTTAGTTGCTGGAATTTGACGAGCTTAGCTCTCTTGCACGGCAGTCTCAAGCTAACTATCTTCCCTTTTCAAAAATAGCTCTTAAAATATAATCCCCTCGTCTCTGGCCTCGGAAACCGCGACGAGGGGAGATTCCATACCCTGTTAGTAAGGAATAGCTAATTTATGATACAGCATAAGCCGATTAGAAAGCCATCTACCCATGGTAGTTACTTGCCAAAAGGTTTAACCAAATCGCTATTGCTGAGGGTAGATGTTTATTCTGCTCCAAAAAATTATTTTCTAGCTCGGCGCGATCGCCCAGAAGGCAGTGTTAAAGGCTATCGCAGTGCCAAAGTCGAATGGGCTTTGCCCACGCTCCGCGATCGCAAAATCGAAGCTAGAACAAAGAATTTACGGATAGGTTCTAACGCTACCCAGAATTAGCAATTTCCTAAGTTGAGAACCGTCTCAACTAACTTGAGCTTATCGAGCAAACATTGCTATTGAGAAAAACACGGGTCAACAACTATGACAACAACTCTCCAAAAAAGCCAATTTCCTGATGTGTGGGATCGGTTTTGTCAATGGATAACTAGTACCGAAAATCGCCTCTACATCGGCTGGTTTGGCGTATTAATGATTCCATTGCTAAGTGTCTCTGCCACAGTATTTGTTATTGCCATCATTGCCGCTCCTCCCGTAGATATAGACGGACTCCGCGAGCCAGTCTCCGGTTCTTTGTTCTACGGCAACAATCTGATCACTGCGGCTGTTGTTCCCTCGTCTAATGCTATAGGCTTGCACTTTTATCCAATTTGGGAAGCTGCTTCCGTAGACGAATGGCTCTACAACGGCGGGGAGTATCAAATGATTGGCTTGCACTACATCCCAGCCCTTTGTTGCTACTTGGGACGAGAATGGGAACTGAGCTACCGTTTGGGGATGCGTCCTTGGATCTGCGTAGCTTTTAGTGCGCCTGTTGCGGCTACGACATCTGTCTTCTTAATCTATCCTCTCGGACAAGGCAGCTTTTCGGATGGTTTACCGATGAGCATTACTGGAACCTTCAATTTCATGTTCGTCTTCCAAGCCGAACATAACATCCTCATGCACCCATTCCATATGTTAGGGGTTGCTGGGGTATTTGGAGGCTCATTTTTCTGCGCTATGCACGGTTCGCTAGTAACGTCGAGTTTAATTCGAGAGACTACCGAAAACGAATCGCAGAACTACGGCTACAAATTCGGACAAGAAGCAGAAACTTATAACATTGTTGCCGCTCACGGTTATTTTGGTCGCTTGATCTTCCAATATGCAAGCTTTAACAACAGCCGCAACCTCCATTTCTTCTTGGCTGCTTGGCCAGTCATTTGTATCTGGTTTACGGCACTAGGAATCTGCGTTATGGCGTTTAACCTTAACGGGTTTAACTTCAACGACTCCATCCACGACTCGCAAGGTCGAGTCCTACCTAGTTGGGCAGATGTCATCAACCAAGCAAACCTGGGTTTTGAAGTAATGCACGAGCGCAATGCTCATAACTTCCCACTAGATTTGGCTAGTGGCGATGCAATCCCAGTTGCTTTAAAAGCACCTGCGATTGCCCAAAAGGCAGCGGCATAGCCGATCGCGAGTTAAGTTTTAGCTAAGACGCGAAATACTTGCCTTGCGTCTTCGCTATCTCCAAACAAGTTAATCCCGTTGCTTCTGGCCTCGGAAACCTTAGCAGCGGGTTTACCTCCTACCTTTTCAGTAAGGAGCTAATACATGGTACAGCACGAGCCTACTTTTAGACCTTCGATTGAAGTAGATTCTGTTCTTAAGTCTTCAACAGAATCCACGACTGCTCTCAATAGACGCGAAACCTTATCAGATAAATGGGAACAGTTTTGTCGATGGGTCACGAGTACTGAAAACCGTATTTATCTGGGCTGGTTTGGGGTAATGATGATTCCGACGCTTTCAACAGCAGCGATCGCATTTATTATTGCCTTCATTTTTGCGCCTCCTGTCGATTGGGAGGCTACGGGTTTGCCGATAACGGGCGGTTTGCTCAACGGCAACAATCTAATTACGGCTGGGGTTATTCCTACTTCCTCAGCCATTGGTTTGCACTTTTATCCGATTTGGGAAGCAGCTTCAATCGATGAGTGGCTGTACAATGGCGGTCCTTACCAACTCATCATCTTACATTTTTTGATCGGCATTATCTGCTATCAAGATCGAGAGTGGGAATTGAGCTATCGTTTGGGAATGCGTCCTTGGATTTCCCTAGCGTTTACTGCGCCAGTTGCCGCTTGCGTCTCGGTTTTTTTGGTTTATCCAGTCGGACAAGGAAGCTTTTCTGAGGGAATGCCTTTGGGAATCTCCGGCACGTTTACCTTTATGATGCACTTCCAAGCCGATCACAATATCATGATGAATCCTTTTCATCAGATCGGAGTTATTGGGGTGTTGGGCGGTGCTTTTTTGGCAGCCATGCACGGTTCGTTAGTCAGTTCGACGCTCATTCGCAAAACAAGCGATCGCGAATCGATTAATGCCGGATACAAGCTCGGACAGAAGGAACGCACTTATAATTTTGGCAAAGCACAGCAATATATGCAGAAGTTCTGGCGTTTTAGTTTTCCCAGTTCTCGCGCTTTGCACTTCTTCCTAGCAGCTTGGCCAGTGGCTGGCATTTGGTCGGCGGCTTTGGGCATCGATATGGCAGCCTTTGGCTTTGACGGGTTAAACGTCGATCGCTGGATTCCGATTTACCAGTCGCAAGGGCATTTTCTTCCTAGTTGGGTCGATATCATCGATCGCGGTAATTTAGGACTCGAAGCCTTGCGCAATCGTCCCTATGACAACTTTCCCTTGGATTTAGAGACGAGCGAAGTGCTTCCCGTAACGGTCGATGCCAACAGCGCGATTTAATAGCAGTTCTTTAACTATTAGGAGGTACATGGCTTATAGTCTTAAGGCAGAGGGGCGTAGTTCAATGTACTTCACTCATTGTAAGAATTGCTATAAAATAGCCTCAATTTGAAATCCATGTAGCTATTAGCTGTCGGCTGTCAGCTATAGGTTAAGAGTCGATCGCTAATAGCTCAAGTAAGCTCGCCCCCAAAACCGAGCGCGGGAGCTTTTGCCACAAACAATACTTCAGATACTTCAGCGAAAAAACATCGTTAATTTGGTCACTGGTCACTGATAACTGGTAACTGTTATTGGTGGTGTGAAGTCAATCGGACGAGATAATCCCGATTGGATAGGGAGTTTATTTTCAAAAAATTGTCTACCTTGGCATTAAAACACTCGGTCTTTAACAAGTAGCAAAATGGAAACACCTTTTAATCCTTCGGCTGTCGGGCTGAAAACGACAGTCCAAGACGTTACCACAAGAGATGCTACCTTCGATCTTTCTCGCGAAGGTCGCGACGAAGCTTCTACTGGGTATGCTTGGTGGGCGGGCAATGCCCGTTTTATCAACCTATCAGGGCGCTTTTTAGGAGCGCACGTTGCCCATGCTGGAATTATTGCGTTTTGGGCGGGAGCGATGCTGCTTTTTGAAGTCGCTCACTACGTCCCAGAAAAGCCGATGTACGAACAGGGATGTATTTTGATGCCCCACCTAGCTACCCTGGGTTTTGGGGTCGGTGCAGGCGGTCGAGTCGTCGATACATTTCCCTTTTTCGCGATCGCAGTCATTCACTTGCTTGGTTCTGCCGTTCTCGGTATTGGCGGACTCTATCACTCGCTTCGCGGCCCGCAGAAGCTAGCAGGGTTCTACGATTTTGATTGGTCGGATAAAGATAAAATGACTAGCATTATCGGCTATCATTTGATCGCGCTTGGGGTAGCAGCTTTGCTTTTGGTCTGCAAAGCTATGTTTTGGGGTGGCGTGTACGATACTTGGCTGCCTGGTGGCGGCGGCGTGCGTCTCGTGACCAATCCGACCCTCGATCCGAGAGTTATCTTCGGCTACTTCTTTAAGTCGTTTCTGGGCGGTTCGGGTTGGCTGATTAGCGTCGATAACATGGAAGATATCATCGGCGGTCACATTTGGATGGGTAGTATCCTAATTGCTGGTGGGATTTGGCACATCTTAACCAAACCTTGGAAGTGGGTTGAAAAAACCTTTATCTGGTCGGGAGAAGCGTATCTTTCCCAAAGCTTGGGCAATGTCGCCGGACAAGCCTTTATTGCTGCCATGTTTATCTGGTTTAACAACACTGCTTATCCAAGCGAATTCTACGGGCCCACCGTTCCCGAAGCCTCTCAAGCACAAGCATTGGTCTTCATTGCCAGAGATCAAAGACTGGGGGCAAATATCGGAACTTCTCAAGGATTAACAGGACTTGGTAAGTATTTAATGCGATCGCCAACTGGAGAAATCATCTTTGGTGGCGAAACCATGCGCTTCTGGGATTTCCGCGGCCCGTGGCTAGAACCACTACGCGGAACTAATGGTCTTGACCTTAGAAAGCTGCAAAAAAATATTGAACCCTGGCAAATTCGCCGCGCCTCTGAATACATGGTTCATGCGCCTTTGGGTTCGATTAATTCGGTTGCTGGTCTAGCAACTGATAGCAACTCCTTTAACTATGTATCTCCGCGCACCTGGATGACTTCCTCTCACTTGATCTTGGCTCTCTTTTTCCTAGTCGGTCACTGGTGGCACGCAGGACGGGCGCGGGCTGCTGCTGCTGGTTTTGTCAAAGGAATTAACCGTAAAGACGAACCAGTGAAGTCTATGGGCGACATAGATTAATCGGTCTAAATTCTAAAATTTCAAACGTTTTTGGAGGATTTGAATCGTGACTATTGCGATCGCTCGCAGACAACCAAACCTGGGTTGGTTTAGAACCCTAGACGACTGGCTCAAGCGCGAACGCTTTGTTTTCGTCGGCTGGTCGGGATTACTGCTCTTTCCTTGTGCCTATCTTGCGATCGGAGGTTGGTTTACTGGCACTACCTTCGTTACCGCTTGGTACAGCCACGGATTAGTCAGTTCTTATTTAGAAGGATGCAACGTCCTCACGGCTGCCGTTTCTACGCCCGCCGATAGCATGGGACATTCCTTATTGTTTCTCTGGGGGCCGGAAGCCAACTGGAATTTCGTCCGTTGGTGTCAGATTGGCGGTTTATGGACATTTACTGCCTTACATGGAGCATTCGGATTGATGGGCTTCATGCTGCGGCAAATGGAAATTGCTAAATTGATCGGGATACGACCCTATAACGCGCTCGCGTTTAGCGCTCCCATTGCCGTCTATACCAGCGTTTTCCTAATCTATCCCCTCTTCCAGTCAAGTTGGTTTTTTGCTCCCAGCTTTGGCATCGCGGGAATTTTCCGGTTCGTCCTCTTCTTCCAAGGTTTCCACAACTTTACCAATAATCCCTTCCACATGATGGGAGTAGGTGGAGTCTTAGGAGGAGCCTTGCTGTGTGCTATCCACGGCGCAACCGTACAAAACACGATTTTTGAAGACTCCAGAAGTTATAACACTTTTGGCGGCTTCAGTCCTACCCAAGAAGAAGAAACCTATTCGATGGTGACAGCCAATCGTTTCTGGTCGCAGATTTTTGGGATTGCCTTTTCTAACAAGCGCTGGTTGCACTTCTTTATGTTATTCGTCCCCGTGACGGGTTTATGGATGAGTGCGATTGGGATGGTTGGTTTAGCGTTTAACTTGAGAGCTTACGACTTTGTTTCTCAAGAGCTAAGAGCCGCAGAAGATCCAGAGTTTGAGACTTTCTACACCAAGAATATTATCTTAAACGAGGGACTGCGCGCTTGGATGGCAACGATGGATCAGCCGCACGAACGCTTCCAGTTCCCCAGCGAAGTGCTACCTCGCGGTAACGCACAAAAATAATATCGTTTCTCTTTAATCTAGCTACAAATTGGGTGTGGGGGAGTGGGGGTGTAGGGGCGCATGCCATGCGCCCACCCTGAGAAGAAATTTGTAGCAACAATCTAAGTAATCGATATTAAGATTCTCGTTCGCTTAACTTGGATTAGAGATGAAGAAGTTTCTTAACTACGTCTTAGCCGCTCCAGTCGTTTCTAGCATCTTTTTTGCAGGTTTTTCTGCTCTGGTAAATGTGCTAGATCGCTGTTTCCCAGGTTCGCTGGACGGCACTTATCTTCGGCTCTTTTTTCCACCAACCGATCTGAATGTTTAATGTAACTTTAAATCTTCTTTTAAACAAGGAGAATCTTTCATGGGACTACCTTGGTATCGCGTCCATACAGTGGTCTTAAACGACCCAGGACGACTTATTTCCGTTCATTTAATGCACAATGCTCTTTGTGCGGGTTTTGCTGGTTCGATGCTCTTATTTGAGCTAGCTTTATACGATCCCAGCGATCCCGTCCTCAACCCGATGTGGCGGCAAGGATGTTTCTTGATGCCTTTCGTGGCAAGGCTGGGAGTAACCAACTCCTGGCAAGGCTGGAGCATTACGGGTCAAACCTTTGACGATCCTGGCTTTTGGACGTTTGAAACCGTCGCGATCGCGCATATCGTCTTTTCTGGTCTGGAATTCCTAGCTGCTGTCTGGCACTGGGTAAACTGGGATCTCGTCACCTTCTTCGACGAAAAAACCGGCGAACCAACTTTGGATCTCCCCAGAATCTTTGGTATTCATTTATTTTTAGCTGGTTTACTTTGCTTCGGGTTTGGAGCGTTTCATTTAACTGGCATTTTTGGTCCGGGTATGTGGGTTTCCGATGCTTATGGTCTGACGGGACATATGCAAAATGTTGCTCCCGTCTGGGGGCCGGGGGGTTTTAATCCCTATAATCCAGGCGGCGTGGTGGCTCACCACATTGCGGCGGGGATTGTCGGTATTATCGGCGGACTATTCCATATCGTCGTTCGACCGTCGGAAGGACTCTATCGTCTTTTGCGGATGGGGAATATTGAAGGCGTACTGGCAAGTTCTCTAGCAGTTTTTTTCTTTGCAGCTTTTGTTGCTACTGCCACTATGTGGTATGGTACTGCTACTACCCCAGTTGAATTGTGGGGGCCGACTCGCTATCAATGGGATAAAGGTTACTTCCATGAAGAAATCGATCGCCGAGTTGAAGCTAGCTTAGCCGAAGGAAAAACACTCTCTCAAGCTTGGTCGGCGATTCCTGCCAAACTAGCTTTCTATGACTACGTTGGTAACAGTCCTGCTAAGGGCGGTCTATTCCGAGTCGGTCGCATGGTCGATGGAGATGGACTAGCTACAGGATGGCTCGGTCATCCCGTCTTCAAGGATAGTGAAGGTCGAGAACTAACAGTAAGGCGGATGCCTAACTTCTTTGAAACCTTCCCCGTGGTGATGACCGATAAAGATGGGGTCGTCCGGGCAGATATTCCCTTCCGTCGGACAGAGGCTAAGTATAGCGTCGAACAAACGGGAGTGACAGCGAGTTTTTATGGCGGTGTTCTCGACGGTCAAACCGTTAGCGACCCCGCAGAAGTGAAAAAATACGCTCGTCAAGCTCAACTCGGCGAACCCTTTGATTTCGATCGCGAGGTCTACAACTCCGATGGAGTATTCCGAACCAGTAACCGAGGCTTTTTTGCCTTCTTCCACTGTTGTTTTGCACTGGTATGGTTTTTCGGGCACGTCTGGCACGGTTCTCGAACCCTCTTCCGCGATGTCTTTGCTGGCATCAATCCAGAGCTTAATGAAGAACAGGTAGAGTTTGGGGTTTGGCAAAAAGTGGGAGATGTCACTTCGCGCAAACCACAAGTTATCTAGGAGCTACAAACTATGCAAGTACGAACGTTTGCATCGAAAAAGGTTGCTCCCGTGCAATACTTTTTCAAACGCTTTAATTCGGAAGCTGGCAAGGTTATCCCTGGTTGGGGAACGACACCTTTGATGTTTGGCTTAATGGTTTTGTTCTTCTTCTTTTTGTTAATGCTTCTACAAATAGTCAATTCTTCTATTCAACTAGAAGGGGTTGACGTGAATTGGACGAGTCTGGGTTATTAATGGCGATCGCGAAAGGAGGTTCTATGCAACCCATCTTTTTAGCCTACGGTGAGGGGCAATTTGCCTCAACTGCAACGGGAGTTACTTTAGGCGTGCTAGCAGCGGTATTGTTTTGCGTTTTCTTAGTGCTTTACGCATCCTCTACCTATCCAGCTAACCGACCATAAAACAGTTTGAATTTTTGCTTTAAATAACTAGGAGAATATCATGAGTATTGTCACCGAGTTGATTCTAAATGCCGATAGCGAAGCTCGTTATCCCGGCCCCAAAGAACTACACATTTTTCAAGATTTCTTAAAAACTGGGGAACAACGACTCCGCATCGCTAAATTCTTGGCAGACAACGAACAACAACTCGTTCAAAGTGGCAGTGCCCGTTTTTGGGAACGCTGTCCGGTAACGCCTAGCAATAGTGGAGTACCGCGCAAAACGGCTTCGTGTCAGCGAGATCAAGGCTGGTATATTCGCTTGATTGCTTATTCAGTTTTGGCAGGAAGCGAAAAACCCCTTGAAGAAATCGGCACGATTGGGATTAAAGAGATGTATAACTCCCTAGAAATCCCCATTGCTAATATCGTGGTAGCAATGCAGTCTCTCAAAGATGAGGCAGTATCTCGGATGAGCGAAGAAGATGCTGCTGAAGTAGCACCTTACTTTGACTACATCATGCAAGCACTTTCTTAGAGATTGGTGAGTGGCGATTGGCGATTGTGAAAAATCCAATTGCGAATCGCCAACCTAGAATTTCAAACAAATAACAAACAAAAAATCATAAAAAGGAAACCCAATTATGCAAGACGCAATCACTTCTGCCATCAACACTTTTGACGTTCAAGGTCGCTATTTAGATGAAGATGCGATCGAAAGACTGCGCAATTATTTCCAAAGTGGCACTCTCAGAGCAAAAGCTGCAACCTCGATTAGTGCTAATTCCAAGGCAATTGTGACTAAAGCTGTAGCTAAATCTTTGATGTATACCGATATAACCGCTCCTGGTGGCAATATGTATACTTGTCGCCGCTATGCTGCTTGTATTCGCGATTTAGATTACTTCCTTCGCTATGCCACTTATGCTATGTTAGCGGGCGATCCTTCGATCCTAGACGAGCGTATCCTCAATGGATTGCGGGAAACTTACAATTCTCTAGGAGTTCCTATCGGGGCAACTGTACGAGTGCTACAGGCGATGAAAGATGTCACTGCCGATATTGTAGGCGCTGATGCAGGTCGCGAAATGGGTGTCTATTTCGATCATATTTGTTCTGGTTTGAGTTAAGGGCGTTTAGTTAGTCATGTCGTTAGTCGTTAGTAAAAATTTTTTACTAATTACTAACGACTTTCTCTCAAAACTTCTCGATTTTTACTCAAAAAGGAAATTTAACGATGAGCATCATTACACGCTCGATTACTAATGCCGATCGCGAAGCTCGCTATCTGAATCTTACAGAACTTAAGACGATTAGCGACTTCTATGAGAGAGGAAAAGATCGACTTCGCATTGCAGCAATTTTGACCGCAAATGAAGACACTATTGTCCAAAAAGGAAGCCAGAGATTTTGGCAACGCTATCCTGATACGCCCAGTAATAGCGGCAACCCAAGGTTTCGCGCTTCGTGTATGCGAGATCAAGGATGGTATATTCGCTTAATTGCTTCTTCTCTTATCGTCGGAGATATCGAACCCTTAGACAAAATTGGGGTTAGGGGAGTAAAAGAAATGTACGAATCTCTAGAAATTCCCCTCAGAAATGTCGTTGAATGTATGCGTTGTTTAAAAGAAGTCACTTTAGAAATGTTATCTCTCGAAGATGCTGCCGAGGTCGCGCCTTACTTCGATTTTTTAATCCAGGGAACAATGCCATAACAGTTATCAGTAACCCGTGACCAGTTATTCAGTGATTAGCTTACTACTACTTACTGAACTAATAATATAAGGATGATAAAAAATGAGTGTAAATGCTAGTGGCGGCAGTCCGGTTGCTAACCCGCTACGATATCAAACTATACCCCTTTCAGTGATTTCTCAGGCAGAACAACAAGATCGCACCTTAAAACATAGCGAACTAGATAAGTTGTTGAGTTATTTCAGATCGGGTACTAAGCTTTTGCAGATTGTCGATACGCTCGCTCAGAATGCAGATAGGATTGTTGCTGCTGGCGGCAACCGCATTTTTTGGGGCGGCAATTGCATGGATTATCTGGAAAAACCCGTTGAAAAAGTTAATTTACCAGGTTATGTAAAAGCAGTTACTCTAGCTGATGCTGCTTTGGCAAGAGAAGCAGCAGCCGATCGCTCCGTTCAAAAGCTGCAAGCATCGAATGTTACAAATGGAGCGACTTCTGGCAATTCCAATCCAATTGGTCGCCTTGTGGAAACTCTCCAAGATGCGGTTGCCGGAATGATGTCAGGCGATAAAGGGCCGCTTCCTGGTGGATTTAAAACGATTAATATCTCGCGCTACGGCCCGGTAAGAATGAAGCGCTCGATGCGAGATCTGGCATGGTTTTTACGCTATGTTACCTATGCGATCGTAGCAGGCGATCCCAGTCTCCTAAGAGTCAATGTTAGAGGATTGCGTGGAATTATTCCCGAAGATGTCACCCTGACTACAGTGGTAGCACTCCAAGAAATGCGCTGGAAATCTCTAAGTTATTTCAAAGAAGATGAAGAAGCTACTGAAATCGTCAAATATTATTTTGACGTATTAATCGAAGAATATCAGGTCGAAAAACCTCGCGTCCACGTCCGCGAAGGAATATCGCCAGACCAACAAGGATTGCAGTTACCCCAAGTTTACGTGCTTGCTGCCGAATCGCGACCCAGATTTGTCATGAAACCAAATCTTTCGGCAACAGAAAAGCAAGCAGCGATCAAAGCGGCATACCGACAAGTCTTTGAATTCGATATTAATCGCGCCTACGGACTATCACTAGGCGATCTCGAATCGAAGGTTAAGAGCGGTAATATTTCTGTAAAAGAATTCATCCGCGCTTTAGGGAAATCTCGTCTCTACCGAAGACAGTTTTACGAACCCCATTCGATTAGTCGGACGATTGAGTTAGCTTTTCGTCATTTTCTCGGTCGTGCGTTGAGTTCTCTAGAAGAATTCCAAGATTACTTTGACATCATTTCTAAAGGCGGTTTGTCTGCTTTAGTAGATGCTTTAGTCGATTCTCAAGAATATGCCGACTATTTTGGCGAAGAAACAGTACCTTATTTGCGAGGTTTGGGTCAAGAAGCTCAAGAATGTCGCAATTGGGGGCCGCAGTTCGATTTGTTTAACTATAGCGCTCCCGTGCGCAAGGTTCCTCAGTTTGTCACCTTATTTGCCAGCTATCAGAAACCGTTACCCGATCGCCATCCTTACGGAAGTGGGAACGATCCCCTCGAAATTCAATTCGGCGCTATTTTTCCCCAAGAAACCCGCAATCCTTCCGCGCAACCCGCACCTTTCGGCAAAGATAACCGCCGCATTTTGATTAGTTGTGGCACGGGAAATGGCAACGGACATCAGAATGGCAATGCTTTAGGCAAAGCACCTTCGATGAGTACGCGGGTGTTTAAGCTAGATGGCAATGGTAACGGCAACGGAAATGGTAATGGCAAACATTTCAATACTAGCGTCAGTTTGACTAGTAATTCTGCCGATGCGATCGTTCATGCGGCATATCAGCAGATTTTCGGACGCGATGTTTATTTGGGTCAGCGCCTCACGACGGCAGAAGTCAAATTCAAAGGCGGCGAAATGACCGTGCGGGAGTTTGTCCGTCAGTTAGCAAAGTCGCGCGTGTTCCGCAGTCTGTATTGGGATTCGCTTTATATTACCAAAGCGATCGAATATATCCATCGGCGCTTGTTGGGTCGTCCTACTTACGGGCGATCGGAAATGAGCGAGTATTACGATCTCTGTTCGAGAAAAGGCTTTTATGCACTGGTCGATGCGATTGTAGATAGCGATGAATATAGCGAATATTTTGGCGAAGATACGGTTCCTTACGAACGCTACGTAACGCCGAGAGGGTATGCTATGCGATCGCTGCGAGAACCCGCTCATTGGTCAACTGCTCAACTAGAGAGAAAGGTTACAGCGGGGATGTATGTCGCTCAAAAAGCGCAACAACAAGCGCAAAAAAAAACCAGCATCAGTCAACCCCAGTAGCTACGCCAGTCGCTAAAGCGATCGCTATCCCAATACAAGAAACAGCCCCGATCGCAATCGGGACATCCACGGAGGAAACTAATGAGTCTAGTCAAGCAAGTGATTCTTAATGCCGATGAAGGGCTTCGCTATCCTAGTATTGTAGAACTCGATATGTTCCAAAGTTTCTGCAAAACTGGAGAAAAGCGCATTCGTATTGCTAGTAAACTAGCAGAAAACGAAAGAAGGCTAGTTGAAAGAGGATCGGCAAGATTTTGGCGGAAGTGTCCGATTACGCCTAGCAATAGCGGTAATATGAGAAAGACCAATTCTTGTCAGCGAGATCAGGGCTGGTATATTCGTCTAGTTGCTTACTGCGTTTTAGCAGGAAACGACCAACCCCTCGCAGATATAGGCACGATTGGGATGAGAGAGATGTATGAATCTTTGGGCATTCCTATCTTCAATTGGGTTGAGGCGATAAAATGTATCAAAGAAGAAGCGATCGCGCTGCTAGGCGAGGAAGATGCTGCTGAAGTTACGCCATACTTCGACCATATCATCCAATCCCTGGTTTCTCCAGGGCCTCCTTATTTTCAAAATAACGGTTCTCTGAAGTACTGAGGTCAAAATTAATCGTAAGGGCGCAAGGTTTGCGCCCTGAAGCGCTCAACGTCGCTGTAGGGTCAACGAGGATACCACTAATAATAAAGAAGCCAATAAAATTAACGTAGAAACTGCATTAATTGCAGGAGTAACCGCAAACTTAATCATTCCATAAACAAACAAAGGTAGCGTAGTTGCACCTACACCCGTCGTAAAAAAAGCGATAACAAAATCATCCAGAGATAAGGTAAAAGCTAATAATGCCGCACTCACAATTCCAGGGAAATCAAAGGAAGAATTACGCGCCACATGGTTTGCCATTCATTAGCACCTAAATCCCAAGCTGCCTCTTCTATCGAACGTTCTAATTCTGCAATTCTTCCTCTTACCGTTACTGATACGAACGAAATATTAAAAGCAACATGACCGATAATAACCGTAGATAATCCTAATACTAAACGAATTCCTGTAAGCGTTTCTATTAATTGAAAAAGTAAACTAAAAAATACCAATAAAGAAATTCCCATTGCGATATCGGGAATAATAATCGGCAGTAATAGTAATCCTTCTATAACAGTACGTCCTCGAAAGCTAAAACGTTCTAAGGCAAGTGCTAACATTGTGCCCAAAATTGTTGCAATAATTGTAGAGCGATCGCAACAACTAAACTATTATTGACGGCATCCCAAATCATGAGATCGGTAATTTGTGCCCTCCCATCGGTTACGCCTGTTAACAAGCTACGATACCAATTGAGTGTAAATCCTCGCCAAACTGCATTAAAACGAGATGTATTAAAAGAATATATAACTAAAATAACAATGGGAATATATAAGAAAAAAAATCCTAAGATTGTATTAATCCACAGGCTTGCACTGCCAATTTTTTTAATGATTAAATCTAATTTTTTTTGAGATTTTTTCATGACTCATCATTCATATTTTAAACTTTATCCTCAGACATCCGAAGATAAAAGAGCATAGGAACTAATATAACTACCATCATCAAAATAGATAAAGTAGAGCCAAACGGCCAATCGCGAGCTTTGATAAACTGATTTTGAATCAAGTTACCAATCATTAATGTCTTCGCACCGCCTAATAAATCGGGAGTAATAAAAGCCCCAACCGAAGGAATAAAAACCAATAGCGATCCAGCAAAAATTCCTCGCTTAGTTAAGGGAATAATGACTTGCCAAAAAGTTCGCCAATCGTTAGCACCAAGATCGTGCGCGGCTTCTATTAAAGAAAAATTAAATCGTTCTATCGTGG
This sequence comes from Candidatus Altimarinota bacterium, assembly GCA_012031035.1. Classification (GTDB taxonomy): domain Bacteria; phylum Cyanobacteriota; class Cyanobacteriia; order Cyanobacteriales; family Microcystaceae; genus Hydrococcus. Next base: position 43,369 of record JAAUUT010000029.1, read on the forward strand.
CATACAAAGGCAAAATCATAAAAGGAAGATAGCCATAAGTTAACCCCACGGCAACTGCAAAGGGAGTAAATAACAGGTTTAAAGATTGATTAGTTAGGTGCAAGCTTTGTAATATGAGGTCGATTACGCCATCAGTACTTAGCAACACCATCCAAGCATAAGTTCTTACTAAAAAATTCGTCCAAAACGGAATAATAATTAATAAGAGTAAAATATTTCGCCAGGGTTGGGGACGAGTGGCAATAAAGAAAGCAATTGGATAGCCAAGGAGCAAACAAGCAACAGTGGTTAGAAAAGCTAACCAACACGACCGCCATAAAACAATCCAGTAAATACTATTGGCTAATCGTTGATAATTATTGAGGGTAAATATCCAACTAACACCGCCATAAGTACCTCTTTCGAGAAAACTATACAGCCCAACGATAAGTAAAGGACAAACAAAGAAAACAAACAGAAAAACAATTGCAGGTAATAGGAGAACTAAAAGACTAGTTCGCTTGCGGGTTTCGATCGCGGAAACTTCTGAAGTAAACTGATGTTGCTGCCAAATGGTCATATACGATTTAGCACCTTGTAGATGACTCTCTAAAAGCTTGTCAAAATTAACGATAAACGATCGCGATGAATTTTGCTGCACCATTAACGACTCTCGGACAATATTTAGCAGGTGAATTTGAAAATCGCCAACAAGCAATCGACGAACCGATTTGGTACGTTCATTTGCATCTATGGTTGCGTCCTACTCATCTATTTAGCGAAGATAGTTTGACGCTGTTTGCAGAACAAGCGAATATTGTCAATATAGACCAACCATATCGCCAACGGTTGCTAAGATTGCGACAAATTCAGGAAAATCCGCTTATTTTACAAGTACAGCATTATATGTTTGACGATCCTACTGCGGTTCGAGGTGCGGGACGCGATCGCAACTTACTCAAACAATTAACGCCAGAAAACGTTAAATTCTTACCAGGTTGCACTCTAAACGTCGAAATAAAATCAATAGCTCCCAACAGCTACTCTTTTGAAGCCTTTCCCAATACTGACGACCGTTGTTGCTTTACCTATCAAGATCGAACCTATCAAGTTTCGCTTGGATTTGAAGCGACCAGCGACGAACTCAAGACTTATGACAAAGGAATCGATCCTAGCACGGGAGAAGCTATCTGGGGCGCATTGATGGGGCCTTATCGCTTTGCTAAATGTCAAGATTTTTCGACAGAACTTTCGGGAAATTTTAGCGTTTAATTAAATTAATAGAAAATTCCTGTCCGTAACCTCGAAAAATCGCTAAATGAATCCAAATCATGCCTAAAGGTTCGAGCAATCGCGCCTTATTTAACTCTCCGACATCAACTACCTCAAAACCAATATCTTTTGCTAAAGAAGTGACAACTTTTTTCGCTTCTTCATCGTCTCCACAAATAAATGTACTTGCCACTTGAGAACCATAAGTCAAATTCTCAAACTGACTAGCACCGATATTATTAAACGCCTTAACCACTTTTGCACCCGTTGCCCAATTAGCAATTTCTTCTGCCGCAGAAGTTGTATGTCCGACTAGTAATCCTTGTGCTAGTCCGTTGGGAGTCATTTCAATCGGATTAATACAATCTATAACAATTTTTCCACTCAAATTACCAGCCTGCGCGATCGCTTCTTGCGTTGCCATCCAAGGCGTAGCCAGAACGATCGCTTCTCCAAAGCTAGCCGCTGCTTCAATCGTATCGGCGCAAGCTTTTCCTGCAATGGTTGTCAATAAAGACACTACTTTTTCATTCTGGGGAGTGCGGACTCCAAAACAAATCGAATGACCTTTACTTGCTAAAATACGTCCTAATGTACCGCCAACGTTACCAGCACCAATAATTCCAATTTTCATAATCTACCTCTTCTACTTCTTGGCAAAATCTGTCTAGACAGCTATGTTGGTATGATTATGACTTTGGTAGCAAAGTTATTGTCATAATGAATCTTCAGAACCTCTCATCTTCAAAAACACTGAAATTTGAGCATAGCTCGTCTCCCTAGCCAAGACTCAGATCGAGCAAAAAAGTTCCTGGAGAACAAATTATTTGTGGTATCTTGCTAACTTTTTCTTTTAGAGCGTAACAATTTTGAGTGATGAGTGAAGCAAACAAGCAATTTGACTATTTTTCCCTCCGTCTCAAACCTCTCCTAGAATCCCTCTACGATAAAAAAACAGTTCCCCATCTCATAGAGAAGTTATACTATCTTCTCAAAGAAGACTTTGCCGATCGCGCAGAAGAAGATTTAAATAAATGGACGCAAAATAACGTCCAACTCATCACCTATGGAAATAGTATTGTCAATGAAGGTGAAAGACCCCTCGTAACGCTAGATCGCTTTTTAGAAGATCATTTGCGCGATACTTTGACAGGCGTTCATATTCTGCCTTTTTCTCCCTATAGTTCCGATGATGGCTTTTCGGTTATTGACTATCTTCAAGTCAATCCAGAATTGGGCGATTGGGAAGATATTCGACGCATATCTGGGAAATTTAACTTGATGGTGGATCTCGTCATCAATCATGTTTCTAGCCAACACGCTTGGTTTGAACAATTCAAGCAAGGCGTTAAACCAGGATGCGATTATTTTATCGAAGTCGATCCTTCTACAGATCTATCGGCTGTCGTTCGTCCCCGCAGTACGCCTGTGTTAACTAAAGTCAGTACGGTTAAGGGAGATAAATACGTTTGGGCAACCTTTAGCGAAGACCAAATCGATGTCAACTTTGCTAACCCAGATGTTTTACTAGAATACGTCAACATCATTCTTTTCTACATTCGAGAAGGCGCAAAATACATTCGTCTCGATGCTGTCGGTTTTCTCTGGAAAAAAATCGGCACTTCCTGCATTCATTTACCAGAAACTCATAATGTTATTCGACTGCTGCGAGAAATCGTACAAATGCTCAATCCGATAGTCGCTTTAATCTCAGAAACTAACGTCCCAAACTTAGAGAATCTGAGCTATTTTGGCAATCGAAACGAGGCACACATGATTTACAATTTTAGCCTTCCTCCCCTCATTTTGAATGCTTTATTGCAAGGAAAATCCGACCATCTAAAAACTTGGATGATGAGTATGCCTCCCGCCCCTATTGGGTGTGCCTATCTCAATTTTACGGCTTCTCACGATGGAATTGGTTTGCGTCCGACAGAAGGATTGTTAGACGAAAACGAATATCAAACGCTTCTCCAAAAAGTACAGGATTTTGGCGGCAAAATCAGCATGAGAAAGAAACCCGATGGAACCGAATCACCTTATGAGGCAAATATTTCTTTCTTCGATGCGATGAAAGGAACGGCTAAGGAGAGGATAAATGGCAAATTCAACGGTTTCTTTGCTCCCAAACAATAATGTTAGCGGTA
>JAAUUT010000140.1 GCA_012031035.1 Candidatus Altimarinota bacterium
AGAAAGCAGAATCGGCGCTAGGCGTTGCTTGCCAGAGAAAGAGAAAGGCTGTCGGGAGAAAAATCGATTTTTGCGAGATGGCTTCCCAAAGTTGCTTGATTTGATGTTTGATCCCTTGTTCGCAATTTTCTGGTTCGACATTGGCAGCATCGTGATTGACTTTTTCTTCAGCAATCAGCCAAGCTACCGCAGAAACAAGCAAAGGAAAGGTTGCAGTAATCCCAAAGACAACTCTGCTACTAAAGTGTGTTAGTAACAATCCGCTTAAATAAGCCGTTACTAGTCCGCCGAGGGCAGCAACGCCCCAACTAAGGGATTGCAGCGAACCGGCTTGTCCTAACGTTTCCTTTCTGGCCCGTTCTACCACCAAAGAATCGACAATGACATCGCTGATGGCGACAGAAAGCGATGCTGCTAAAATTGCTGTAGTTGCTCCCCAGGAACTATCGACGACTGTGGCTAGTGCTAACCACGCGATCGCGCCAAGGATTCCCGCAACCGATTAAATAAGAACGCCGACGATAGCCGAAAAGCGGTAAACCATCAGAAAGAAATCCAAAAACAGGCTTTATAGTCCAAGGAATTGCAGCAATTCCCAGTAAAGCTCCTACTTGCGCGGGATTTAAACCAAGGTCATCTTTCAGAAAAAAACTAACTGCCAAACGCGCTAGACCGAGAATCCCCTGAACGAAATAAACGCACAAAATAGCGACCAGTTCCGGGGTTGGCTCATTCCCAAATAATACCGTGTTTTTTAAAGAGGCTTTAAATTGCTCCAATCGCGAACCAGAAACAATCATGAACATTATTAAACTTTTATTGCTTTTTATATCATAGATATTTTTGTATGTTTAGGAGGCTTTTATCCTCAATTCGGATAGAATGAGAGATTCGTTTTTCTGTCTCTAGATAGAAATATCGTCCGACAATCGGTAGATTCGTTGATTTTTGGCTAAACCATGACAAATTTAACTTTCTTAAATCGAAGAGTGCTAGCCTAATATCCATAAGATGTTTATTCTTTTCACTTTTAATTTTTCCCGATCTCGTCAATTAACTTTTTAAAAACTTTGGCGCAAAATAATATCGATCGCGTAAGAAAATTTAGATAATAGCTGAAACAAAAATTTTTGGGGATCGTTTTTTGATTTTTAAAAAATTTTTAGAATGACTCAGCAAAAATATAAATTTTTATGAAATCCAAAAACCTTTGCATCTTTATAACTCGTATATAAGATCGACAAGTCAGAAGATTGGAAATTTTCTATGGTAATTTATTTGAGAATCATAAACTTTAGCAATACTAAAGTGGTAAGCGAACTTTTTGGATCGTCTTATACTCAAGTTAATTATCGTTCGATGCAGAGATCTACTAAATAAACATCCGAAAAAATTAGTTTTATGAAAAAGTGGCATTCTTTATTGGCGACATTGCTCTTGAGCTTCTCTCTAACGGCTTGCGGTGGCGGACAGACTGGAAGCGAAACGTCGCAAGGTGGCGATACAAGTAACAGTCGATTGGAAGTCATCAAACAAAGAGGAACTCTCATTTGCGGCATCAATGGAGAAGTTCCAGGATTTAGTTTCGTCAATGAAAAAGGCGAATACTCCGGTATTGATGTCGACATGTGCCGTGCAGTTGCTGCGGCATTATTTGACGACCCAACTAAAGTGGAATATCGAAAACTTAGCGCCCAAGAACGATTTACCGCAGTCCAAGCAGGAGAAGTAGATATACTCAACCGCAACACAACTTGGACGATTAACCGAGATACTTCTGTTGGCCTGGAATTTGCTCCGACAATCTTCTACGATGGTCAAGGAATCATGGCAACTAAAACTAGCGGCATTAAAGAATTAAAAAATCTAGAAGGGAAATCGGTTTGCGTTCTCGCCGGAACGACAACCGAACAAAACCTAGCCGACCGGATGCGCACAGTAGGCGTTAAAACTTATAATCCCGTTGTTTCTGATGATGTAGACGCACTTTATGCAGCCTACGAACAAGGGCGTTGTGAAGCCATAACGAGCGATCGCTCTCAATTAGTGGCTAGGCGATCTATTCTACCCAAACCCGACGATCATGTCTTGCTTGACGTACTGATGTCCAAAGAACCTTTAGGGCCTGCGATCGCGGATGGCGATTCAGCTTGGTACGATGCGGTTAAATGGATTACCTACACGCTTATTCAAGCCGAAGAATTTGGCATCACTTCGCAAAACCTCTCTACTTTTGAAAATACGCAAGACCCCAATATTAGGCGTTTTCTGGGGTTGGATGAAAAGTTAGGCGAAGATATGGGATTACCTAACGATTTTGCTTCCCGCATCATCAAACACGTCGGTAACTACGGCGAAGTTTACGATCGCAACATCGGCCAACCTTTCGGTTTAGAACGCGAACTCAATAATCTCTGGACTAACGGCGGATTACTTTATTCGCCTCCTTTCCGCTAATTTAGGAGTTCAGTAGAGACGCGATCTATCGCTACATCCGCCGTCACACGGCGGATAATGTCTTTACAGTAGTTCAGTAGTCAGGAGAAAATCTTAATTTTGGATCTCGGTTGAACTTTGAACTTTGAACTCTTTGTCTTCCGAAGGACGTACCCTCATGAATCACGAAGAAAAAATACCTTTCTGGCGAGACGATCGCATTTTGAAGATAGTAATTCAAGTGGCGCTCGTGGCGATTGTCGTTACAATTTTTATTATCCTGGGAAGTAACTTGGCGCGTAACTTCCAGCGTCTTCGTCTGAATTTCGGGTTTGGATTTCTTTTTGATAGCGATCGCCCTGCTTCTTTTAAAATAGGCGATTCTCCCATCGATTACAGCGCTACCGATCCCTACAATCGAGCGATTTTAGTAGGGTTGCTCAACTCGTTGCGAGTGATGATAAACGGGATCGTTCTTGCTACTCTAGTGGGCATTACGGTAGGAATTAGTCGATTATCGGAAAACTGGTTAGTTAGGCAAATTGCCACAGTCTACGTTGAAACTATTCGCAATACGCCTCTACTATTGCAACTATTTTTCTGGTATTTTGCTGTCTTCTTAAGATTGCCAAGAATCGAAAATCCGCTCATTTTCTTAGATTCTATTTTCTTGAGCAATCGCGGAATGTATATTCCTTTTCCAACAGGTACTTTACAAACTTGGTTATCTTTAGGCTTTCTCATTTTGAGTGCCATACTAGGGATTATTCTTTGGCGCAGACAAACCCAAGTTATCGTACAGCAAGGCGCATCGGGACGAGTTTTTGAAATAGGATTAATAGGAATCGCGATCGCAGCAATTCTAGTCATTATCTTCGGTCTAGATTGGCAGCAACCGCAATTCGACCGCACCGCTTTAACATTTGAGGGAGGACTCAATCTATCTCCCGAATTTGCGACTTTATTAGTTGGTTTAACGATTTATACCGCAGCCTTTATCGCTGAAGTCGTGCGCGCAGGCATACAATCGGTTAACAAGGGACAGTGGGAAGCTGCAAGAGCGTTAGGATTAAAACCAGGTTTAATTATGCGCTTGGTTATTTTCCCCCAAGCTTTACGAGTGATGATTCCGCCTCTAACCAGCGAATTTTTGAATTTAGCTAAAAACTCTAGTTTAGCCGTCGCGATCGGTTATACCGATATTTATGCCGTTTCTAGCACGATTTCTAACCAAACTGGAAAGTCGGTAGAAATGTTAATCGTTGTCATGACGACTTATTTAATTTTCAATCTTATTATTGCTTCGGGAATGAATTGGTTTAATCGCTCGGTGCAATTAAAAGAACGATGAATTTATCGATTGGGCGATCGCTGTTCGCTTTATTTAAATTGCTATTATCAGGGGATAATACAGAATTATTCTGTTGAATACTCTAAATAAGAATGTTATGCGGAAAAATTCTATATATCATCCCTGAAAAGGGGAGTTATACAGAACAATTCCGTAGAATAAATAGTTAGGCTGCAAACTAATTGGTAGCAAAGATAACCTTGAATGCAGCAGTATGAATCTATAAATTTTGCTATGACAATTACGGAAAATTTGGCTATGCTTACTCTAAGTATTACTGCAATCTCATTACTTACAGGCATTTTCTATCAAGCAGTGAGTGAAGCCTTAGATCGACACCGATATCCTCCACAGGGTGAACTTGTGGATATTGGGGGATTTCGTCTACATCTCAACTGTATTGGGCAGGGTACACCAACGGTTGTTATGGATGCTGGTGGTGGTGCTCCCTCAATTACATGGGGCTTGGTTCCATCTGAAATTGCTAAATTTACCCGTGTTTGCACTTATGATCGAGCGGGGTTGGGTTGGAGCGATCCTAATCCCAGGATCTCCCGTACCAGTCAGCAGAGTGTTGATGAATTACACTTACTTCTGACTAAAGCTGGAATTAATCCTCCCTACATTTTAGTTGGACACTCATTGGGTGGAGTCAATATGCGGCTGTATGCGAGTCAATATCCAGAAGATGTGGTCGGATTAGTGCTAGTCGATTCTTCCCATGAAAATCAGATGACATCTGAAATATGGAGACGCACAAAAATGTTGTCTTGGCTTTATCAGGTTTTGAGGGTTATCAGTCAAGTTGGAGTGCTGCGATTAATCGGGGAGATGAATCTGTTACCAATTCTTGAGGACATTAAGCGAGAAATTCAAAAATATCCGCTGGCGGTACAAACCTTATTTGATCCCTTTAAATCCTTCTGTTACCGTCCCGACTATTGGGCAACCGCATCCAGTGAACTTGCCAATATAAAAAAGAGCTTTGAGGAACTTCAATCAGTTACATCACTGGGCAGCCTGCCTTTGATTGTGTTGAGCCAAGGTTCTAAAGATTCAAAGATGAGTGATGAAAGATTCCAGCAATGGGCATCGCTTCAGTTAGACTTGACCAAACTATCGTCAAATAGCCAACGTATCATTGCAGAAAATAGTGGACATTTTGTGCAACTAGATCAACCTGAGTTGGTTATTAGTGCAGTCCAACGGTTGATTAAAAGCGTCTAAAGTTATGAGTCTTCGATTGAGGCACGGCATAACAAACCTGGTGCAACGGACGGTATCAAGCCTTTGGGGTATTGCAGCAAAGTTTAGTCGCCGCCGCTGACCAGGAACGTTAAAAATATTTTTAATGTTTACTTTATCTACTTATCTGCATAGATGAAGCATGAATTGTTAACTCGATCGCTGATATTTTCTAGGCAAGAGATCGTTAATTGCGATCGCTTCTTCTTCAGTAATAATTACTTTACAACTGGGCGCATAATCAGAAATCAACTCGCGACACATCCCACACGGCGACACAATTTGACCTTCAAGATTCACAGCAACTATTGTTTCAATTTCTGTATCTCCTGCTGCTGCTGCCATCCCAATTGCGATCGCCTCAGCACAAACGGCAATTCGTCCGACATAGGCTTCTAAATGAACGGCAGAAAACGTTTTTCCCGATTTAGTTCTCAATGCTGCTTCGACGTGATGATAATCCTCTTTAAAACGTTTGGCAATTATTGAACGAGCTTCTTCAATTAATTCTCGATCGTTTGAATTTATAGGAAACATGAGATTTGATGCTCAATTTTACAAATCATTTCTCAATTATTGCAGCGATCGCGTTTTGGGTGAAAAAAACGTGCCAAACCCATTAAACTCAAAATTACCAATAAACCGAATTTTGTTGAAGGTTCGGCTATACTTTTGGGTTTTTCTGGCGCTAAAACTGCCTCAGTTGCGGAATTAGTATTGCTTTGATTGTCTTTCGATAAAGAAAGGCTGCTAGAAGTTGTAATATTCTGCCTAATTGTAGCTCCTATCCATGAAAAAAAAAGGCGCTACTCGCACCGATCCCATAATATCCCCATAATCAGAATCGGGGCGATCGAAACTAGCATTGCTACCTGCTTGTATAAATGAAATAATACTTGCTAACCGTCCGTCGATAAATACCCCACCTCCACTATCTCCTTTAGCAGGAGAGCCTTCTAAGACGTATTGAACGGGCGATCCTAATTCATTGTTCCAATAATACCCATTATCAAAATCTGACAAGATCAGGCGATTTGAATCTCCATAAAAAGAACCATAGGCATCAATGGTATTAACCGCACCACGCTTTCTTTCGTAATCGTATGTAGTCGTCTGGGGAGGCAAGTAACCCGTTCCCGTATTGCCAAAACCAACATAAATTCCCGCGCGTTTAACAACAGGAACGCGCAAAGGAAAGAAAAGGGCAGGTCTAACCCTGGTAACAGGTCTATTGAGCCGCAGGAGGGCAATATCTACGCCTAGTCCAAAATCGCCATTGCTACGCACCCATCCTGGATGCAGAAAGGCACGATTGGAAAAATAGCTTGTTCCTCCAACTGCAAAAGTCGCCGATCTAAAATTATCGTCTAAACAATGAGCCGCCGTTAATACCCAGCGCTGATATATCAGCGTACCCGAACACGCAGATGAATTATCGATTAATAATCTTCCTACGCTGGGAAAAGCATTTCCTAATTTTAAATAGCGCGCGTCAGAAATGTCATGACGAATGACGATTGCTTGAGCAGTTGTAGCGGTTCCTAATGCTGCTAGCAAAGCAATAATACTAGATATAATCGGGCGATCGCGGTTCATTTTTTTACTTAATAATGTTCTAAAAAATTATTTTTTTAAATCTAAAACTTTTTGAATGCTAACACGAATTAATTGATAGGGGGCTTTTTCACCAAGAACTTGATAATCTTGCGATCGCAATCCTGTTTCGGCAATTTCTTTGGGTTGTCCCAACATTAAAAATGTCTGAGTATTCAAAGAGTTATTCGCTATATTTTGTAAAAATTTTGTAGCTGGTTCGTCTATTGTCCAGAAAAAACCAACTTTTTGTTGGGTATAGAAAGCGACGCTTGGTTTTTTAAAACCAATCATCATTAATTGTTCTTCTGGTTGTCTTACCTGAGTCACGAGTTCTGAAAGTTGTCTCAATGGCAGTTGACGGGTTTCATCCATTAAAAAGTAAGTGGGATTGAGAAAAAAGATTGTAAAAGCGATGAAAGCCACTAAATTAACACAAATTATCCAGCGCCAATTAACTCTTTTTCTCAGTAAAATCAAGCAAATTATTCCCGCGATCGCCCAAATACTCCCCCCCCACAGATGCACTGCCGATTGTTTAATTAACTCTGATAAATATTTCATGGCTGCATCGCTACCGACCAAGCTAGGAATCAAAAAACAAGCAATCGATAAAATTATTAGTAAAACAATATTAAAAATAATACTGCTTTTAAATCCAGAATTATTTTTTTGCCATTTATCTGAAAAATTATGAGATAATTCTTCGCTCCAAACCAAAGAAACTATAATAGTGGCAGCAGGAATTAAAGGCAAAACATAGCTAGGAAGTTTAGTAACTGAAATGGTAAAAAAGACAAAGATATCAATGAACCAAATCAGCGCAAACAAACTTAAATGAGCGTAACGGGGTTGTTTTTTCCAAAAAGAACGCTTCCAAAAATGCGATCGCGCGATCGCGAGGGGCAAATAAATCGACCAAGGAGCAAACAAACCTAAGAACAATTAGAAAGTAAAAATACCAGGGTGCAGAATGATTATTAACGACGCTAGTAAAACGTTCTACATTGTGATAGCCAAAAAAAGAATTAATAAAAGAATCGCCATTTTTTAGAGTGACTAACACGTACCAAGGTACGCAGATCGCTAAAAAAATTAGTCCTCCAATTATTACTTTCATCTCCTGCAAAATTTCTCTTAATTTCCCGACATAAAGCGAGAAAGAGATAATAATTAGTCCAGGAATAACGATTCCGATTGGCCCTTTCGTCAAAACAGCTAGCGCACTTAGTATGTAAAAACACAATACCAACGATTGGGAAGTAGGGGAGAATATTGACTCCTTTCCTCCTCACCGATAACTGATAACTGATTACTGATAACTGAATTAGCGTATCCCCAAAAAAAGCAAAATAAAGCTCCTCCCATACAACTGCTCAGCAGCATATCAGAAACGCCTTGACGCGCCCAAGCGAGGGTTTGGATATTGAAAGCCACTAGTGCAGCACCAATCCAAGCAGACAGCCATAATTGACGCTGAGTTGTTGCTTGCTGGGTTGATTGAGCCGTTGCTGGCGTAGCGAAACCAAAATAACGTAAAGTAAAGAAGCAGAAGATAGTTAGTGCGATCGCGGCTAGTGCAGAAGGCAATCTGATCGCCCATTCATTGACTCCGATAAGCTTGTAGCCAATTGCCATCAACCAATAAATCAGAGGCGGTTTATCAAATCGGGTTTCTCCATTGAAATAGGGAGTAATCCAGTCCCCCGTTACCGTCATTTGACGGGCGGCTTCTGCAAATAAAGGTTCGGTTTCGTCAATTAATCCAATACTGCCTAAATTCCACAGAAACGCCAATCCGCAGACAAATGCCAACCAAACAATCGAAAATATCCAATTACTTTTAGGATACTTTTCGAGCGATCGCCACCAATCTTTTATCGTGTCAGCTAGCTTCAATTTCATCATCTCCTCGCATCAGGTGTAAGCTAACACATCGACGATAAAAATAAGCAAAAAAAAGTAATAATAGCTGTTTTATTTGACAACCAACGCAGCTATTGATTATTGCAACGCAAGCGGCGGCTGTTATCCTCTCTAGGCAAACAACCGTGTTGAGATATAGATGCAGAAGTAAATAAAGATCGAGGCAAAAGCCCTCTTAAGAGGGCTTTGCGCGGATTATTTGGAGATTATCGGCTCAATTCCTTGACTTTGTTAGCAATACTAACTGGATCGATTCCTTGATGGGGAAACTGCTCCCACAGACCGCCGCAACCTTCCTTATGAGTGGCAAGATAAGCGTATTTGGGCGTATAGCCGCGTTCTAACAACCAAGAACCCAGACGGCTACCCAAACCAGTCCGACGGTTGAAAGACTCTACAACGAGAACAAAAGGAGCTTTACCAATTTTTGAGATCGTCTCTTCATCGATAACGTTGAGGGTTGGTTTATTAATTAAACCAATATCTAATCCCTCCTGTTTGAGACGCTCAACCGCATCTAAGGAACGATACAAGGCTTCGCCAAAGCTAACAATATATCCCTGCGTCCCTTCGCGAATAACCTCATCTTTACCAGGAACGAACTTGTAACCACTGCCAAAAAAGTCGTTACCGTTGCTATCTAGAATGTTGGGGACTTTGGAACGGGTCGAGAAAATAAAACGCAATCCGCGATTGAAGAAAACTTCTTCTACGCAAGCTTTCATCTGATTGGTATCTGCGGGGAAATACAGCCGCGTTTCATAGCCATCGTCCAAACCATTATCGGCGAACATATTATTCAAACCGAAGTGGCAGGTATTATCTGCCATGTCATCGATTCCCGCATGAGAAAAATGGCAAAGAACGTTCGAGTAGTTCAAACGCGCCATCGTAATTTCCGAGATACACATTTCTAGGAAGGCACTAAAGGTCGCAAAAATTCCTTGCTTTCCTTGCTCCATCCCAAATCCAGCCGCAGCCGAGAAGTTACCGCGTTCCATAATGCCAGAAGGAATGAAAACTTCGGGATAGGCATCGTGAATCGCTTTTAGACCGCAAGAACCTTCTAAATCGCTATCGATTACTCTTACTGTTTGCTTGCGTTCCTCTTCGCTCATGCGAGCAAGGATACCATTTACTGCTTCGCCAAATACGTTACGGTTAGCGCCTAATTTGTCGCCAGAACCCAAAAACTTATAGTTTTGTTTGGGTGCTTGAATGCCTTTGAGATATTCGGCTGCGGCGGTTTGTCCGCGCGATTCGAGATACTGAATAGCTAATTTGACCGAAATGACATCATGACCGTGATTGGAGCCTTCTAACCCTTCAATACCGGGACACATCGGACGTTTGTTGATAACTGCGATCGCGCCAGGAGTGTTGACGGCTTCGCATAGGCGACGGTAGAGATCGTCTATATCTTCCCCATCTCCTTCGAGTATTTTTAAGCCATGACCTTCGAGGGTTTTAGCAACGCTGTAACCAGGAAGGTATTTAGAAGGATTTCCGGCGATGGTTACGTCGTTGTCGTCGATAATTAGCTTGACGTTGAGATGTTGCGCGATCGCCAAACGTGCAGCTTCGGCATCGTTACCTTCTTGTTGAGAACCATCGGAACCCAGACAGAATACTGTTTTGCCAGGATTTGCCATTGCTACGCCATTGACGTAGGGCCACATATGTCCCAATCGTCCAGAACTAAATTTTACGCCAGGAGTCAGTCCCAATTCGGGGTGTCCTGGTAACTTGGAATTCGCTTCGCGATAGCGCATGAGTTGTTCTGCTGGTAACTCGCCATGCAAAGCTGCCATTAAATATTGCGTCCCAACGCGATGTCCTGCTTCATCAAAGAAAATCGGCACGAATTTATCCGCCGAACCTCGGAAAAAGGCATCGAGAATGACGACTTCTGGTACGGTATCGTAGGGGCCGCCAGTGTGTCCGCCTACGCCTCTTGCAGCACCCGTTGCGGTAAAAAAGACGATCGCGTCGCGACACAATTGAATATTAGCTTTGAGGGTTTCTCGCTGTTCGTTGGTTAAATTGGGGTTTGCGGGGTCGAGCGTCAGGGGTTTGTAAGCAGCTAGATCGATTGGAAATGTGGAATTGGCAATAGTCATGGCTTATGTTTTTTTAATACTCATTGATAATTATCTCAACAGTGCGGCTACAATTGATACACTCAAATCTGCACGTATATGCTTGAATTGAATTCCAAGCACTTACTAACCTGCATAAACCTGCACGTCAATAAGTATAAACTCACAAACGTGCTATTTCAAGATCTAATCCGCAACTTCAGGCAACCTCATGATGTTAACCGCAGAGCGACGACAATATATATTGAGCCTTCTTCGTCGCGATAAAAAAGTGCTTTCCTCGGAATTGAGCAACGTTCTCAAAGTCTCCGAAGATACCATTCGTCGGGATTTGCGGGAATTAGCCGAATCGGGTCTTTTACAGCGCGTTCACGGCGGTGCGCTATTGGCATCTCCCGCGATCGCAAGTTACGCAGATCGCCAAAAACAAGCACCACAAGAAAAAGAAGCGATCGCCCGTGCCGCAGCAAAATTAGTTCGTCCCGGACAAGTAGTAATATTAGATGGAGGCACAACAACCCTTCAAGTAGCTCGTCATTTATCGCGAGATTTGCAAGCAACTGTAATAACCAATAGTTCTCCCATCGCCGTTGCTCTAGCAGACCATCCGCAAATTGAAGTCATAGTATTAGGAGGACAACTCTACAAAAAAGCGTTAGTTAATGTAGGTGCGGCTACGGTTGAAGCCTTACGAACAATTCGCGCCGATTTGTGTATGTTAGGCGTGTGCAGTTTGCATCCAGAAGTTGGAATTAGCGTCACCAACTTAGATGAGGCTCATGTCAAAAGAGCGATGATTGCTGGTGCGGCAGAGGTCGTAGGATTAGTCACTGCGGCGAAGTTAGATACTGCTGCTCCATACATTGTAGAGTCTATTCACGCACTAACTTATCTAGTAACAGCACCAACGGTATCTGATGAAATGCTCGCTTCTTACAAAGCTCTAGATTTGACGCTTGTGCGCGATGAATCAGCTTAAATTAGCGATTGGTCATTGGGGATTGGGGATTGGGGATTGGGAGACTTTTTTGAACTTTGTTGGCGCAGCCCGCCCTTGGACGTACTTTTGAACTTTGAACTTTTTTTAAGGTAATATCAAACTTACACGCCATCTTTTCAGGAGTCACCATCATGTTTAGAAATTGGACGTTTGATGATTGGATGAATCACATTATATTTTTTGGTACTCTTTTACTTCTAATTTGGTCTTTTTTTGGTGTCTAGCATTTTTCTTGATTGCGATCGCTCAGGATAACAAGGCTAGTAGAGGTATAAGCTTAATTAACACTAAACTGTACTTAAAGCCAAAACAAAATTTAAACGATATAAATTAAAGATAAGCCTATTAATTCATAATTTGCTGGTCATGAAAATTATAGGAAATCTGGTATTAATTTCGTTAGGATTTTTATGGCAAACTTCAATCGTTTTTGCTGAAGAGCGCGACTTATTAGCTCTTCCGTTAGATGATAATTTTTCGACCCTATCGGGAAAAACAATTGAGTTTCAAGAAATCGATCTAGCTCCCTTTTCAGACAATCTAGAAAATTATAGAAATTTTACTCTACAAAATAATCTGAATAAAGAAGCAAAATCTTCTCAAATCGATTGCAAAAAAACAACTTATCCATCAGAATTATTTACCAATCAAATTATTCTTGAATCGGTTTCGGGAATTGAATCGACGATTACTTTACCTAAATTAAAAACTGAAAAGAAACCTAAGTCAGAAGAAAATTTACAAATTGACTCATTTGACATAAAGAAAAAAGCAAAATTGCTGCCTACAGTAGAAGAAATCGCTCGAAATCATCAATTAGCTAAGGGCGATCGCTTATTTCTGTGTGGAAATTTATCCCAAGCAGAACAAGTATATCGCGAAGCAAAAGAACCATTTCCCGCTCAAATAGCCAACGAACAAAAAACAATTCCAGAACCTGTTTATCAACCCGAAAAATTACAACCAGGCGGCGCAGTATATTGGCGTTTATATCAAGAAGGATTAGAAGATCTACATTTAGAAAGTAAAATCCTTACACCTCTGCAATTATTAACCGAACAATATCCCGAATTTATCCCAGGTCATTTGCACTACGCTGACATTCTTCGAGAAACGGGAGATGAAGAAGAATCGATGCAAGTTCTTCAACAAGCTATCTCCTTGTATCCCAACGAAGCAGAATTAGTACGAGGAACAATCGAAGCTTATCAAACGGAAGAAGATTGGTTAGAGGCATCGATAACAGCGCGTCAGTTTGCTTTATTTAATCCCAAACATCCTCAATCTGCTGAATTTACACAGTTAGCTAATACCAACTTAGAACGCTATCAAGACGAAATAGAATCGGATTTAACTTGGAATGCGATTGGAAATGCGATCGTTGGTGGTGTTGGATTTGCTTTAACGGGAAATATTTTTGGGCCTTTATCTGCTGTAGAAACTTCAATCTATTTAATAGCAGGAGAATCATCAATCGGCGATCGCTTTTCTAAAAATATTCAAGATGAACTTCCGATGATGCGCGATGAGGAGGTTTTAGGATACGTGCGAGGAATTGGGAATAAACTCGCCTCAGTAGCAGGACGAGATGAATTTGAGTATGAATTTCATATCATTATGGACGATCGCCTCAACGCTTTTGCGTTACCTGGAGGAAAAATTTTTATCAATGCTGGTGCAATTTTAGAAAGCAATTCAGAAGCAGAATTAGCAGGGTTGTTAGCACACGAACTCGCACATACTGTCCTTTCTCACGGTTTTCAACTGATGGCGCAAGGAAGCCTTACCGCTAATGTTACTCAATACATCCCTTATGTAGGTGGAGTAGCAGGCGATTTGCTCGTTTTCAGCTACAGTCGGGAGATGGAACAACAAGCAGATCTTTTTGGGACGAGATTGCTAAGCTGTTCAGCATTCAAATGACGTATAATGTAAATCCAAATAAAAAGATTATAAATCAAGATGCCAGCTAAGAATTATCTCAAGCCAGAGCAGAAAGAAAAATTGCAAAAAGCTTTAAAAGAAGA
>JAAUUT010000141.1 GCA_012031035.1 Candidatus Altimarinota bacterium
CCCGCTCTCCCCCCCTTGCCAAGGGGGGGAGCCGGAGGGGGGGTAAGGAGGGGGATGAAAGGGGGGTCTAAGTCCCCCCTTTTTAAGGGGGGATTTAGGGGGATCGATCACCTTATATATTTCTAACTAGCAACTTGCGTTATTAGTTTCATTAAGATTTATTGCACTTAAACAACATTTTTGTTGTTTAAATTGGGCGCTAAATCTCAGTCAGCAACAGCATTACAGCAATCGCCCCTTTTGTAAACTCCTGTAGCT
This sequence comes from Candidatus Altimarinota bacterium, assembly GCA_012031035.1. Taxonomy (GTDB): domain Bacteria; phylum Cyanobacteriota; class Cyanobacteriia; order Cyanobacteriales; family Microcystaceae; genus Hydrococcus. The sequence continues at coordinate 259 of JAAUUT010000141.1, forward strand.
AATTGCGTGCGGAAGGTTCCAAGTTTGAGAAAATCAGATTGGGTTTACAAAATTAAAGTTGTTAATCTTTCACTTATCCTTTTTTAATGACTTGGCGACAAGATAAGGAATAATTCTATGAAATTAGCCTACTGGATGTATGCAGGTCCCGCTCATATCGGCACGCTCCGCATTGCTAGTTCTTTCAAAAACGTTCACGCGATCATGCACGCTCCTCTAGGAGACGATTATTTCAACGTTATGCGTTCCATGCTAGAACGCGAGCGGAATTTTACCCCAGTAACTGCTAGTATTGTCGATCGCAACGTTCTCGCGCGGGGTTCTCAAGAAAAAGTCGTCGAAAATATCGTCCGCAAAGACCAAGAAGAAACCCCCGATTTAATCGTTCTCACTCCTACTTGCACTTCGAGCATTCTACAAGAAGACCTACATAACTTTGTAGAACGCGCTCAGATGGAGTCTAAAGGCGATGTCATGCTTGCAGATGTAAATCATTATCGATTTAACGAACTACAAGCAGCAGACCGCACCTTACATCAAATTGTCCTATATTACCTCGAAAAAGCTAGCAAGAAAGGCGAACTTCCTCAAGGTAAAACCGAAAAACCCTCCGTCAACATCATCGGAATTTCTACCCTCGGTTTTCACAACCAACACGACTGCACCGAATTAAAGCGGTTGATGACGGATTTGGGAGTTGAGGTTAATGCAGTCATTCCAGAAAGTGCTTCGGTTCATAACCTCAAAAACTTACCTCGCGCCTGGTTTAATCTGGTTCCTTACCGCGAACTCGGTTTGATGACGGCGCGCTATCTCGAACAAGAATTTGGGATGCCTTATGTAGATATTACCCCGATGGGCGTAGTAGAAACGGCGCGTTGCATTCGCAAAATCGGACAAGTTCTCAACGCACAAGGCGCAGAGGTTGACTACGAAAACTTTATTAACGAGCAAACTTTGTACGTTTCTCAAGCTGCTTGGTTTTCTCGTTCTATCGACTGTCAGAATTTAACAGGTAAGAAAGCAGTCGTTTTTGGCGATAATACCCATGCGGCGGCGATGACGAAGATTTTAGCGCGGGAAATGGGGATTCGCGTCGTTCTCGCGGGAACTTACTGCAAATACGATGCAGATTGGTTTAAAGAGCAAGTCAGCGAATATTGCGATGAGATCCTTATTAGCGATGATAACGGAGCAATTGGCGATGCGATCGCGCGTCTCGAACCCGCCGCTATTTTTGGAACGCAAATGGAACGTCACGTCGGTAAGCGTTTAGATATTCCCTGCGGCGTAATTGCAGCACCCATCCACATTCAAAACTTCCCCATCGGTTACAAACCTTTCTTGGGTTACGAAGGAACTAATCAACTTACTGATTTGGTTTACAATTCCTTCACTTTAGGAATGGAAGATCATCTCTTAGAAATCTTTGGCGGACACGATACTAAAGAAGTCATTCATAAGGGAATTTCTGCCGATTCCGATTTGAGTTGGAACAAAGAAGCAACCGCAGAATTGAATAAAATTCCTGGTTTTGTACGCGGTAAAGTGAAGCGAAATACTGAAAAATTTGCTCGCGATCGCGGTTTTACCGAAATTACCCTTGAGGTGATGTATGCTGCTAAAGAATCTGTCGGAGCTTGATCGATAATTCATAGAAAAGGTAGGATGTTCCCTAACGCATCCTACCATCAAGTTATAAATATCTAATATTTTTAAGTAAAATCGGACTGTTTTTTGTTAACTTCCAAGCCTCTTTCTTCAAGTAATAATTTTACGACTTGTTCAAAATTTTCTTTAGATTCTGAATTTTTTAACATCTCAAGAACAAGCTTTGTTCTTTGCTCTCTAAATCTTGACTTACACCACTGACGGGGTGACAACGTAGTTAGAAAGCTTGCTGTATAATGGTCATAGCCTTCATACCCTTCTGATAGAATGGCAGCTTATTAGGATTAGCTCTCATGTCTAACTTGTAAACTCCTGCCATTTTTCCCCCTTAACTCTACTGATAGTTTATTCTCCACTATCTGTCGCCAGGGTTGGGAGAATTGGTATTAGATAGCAAGCAACCATGACAAAGCTGATAGCGATTTTAAGCAATCTTAATGGAGTTTTCGGCGCTTGCGATCGCATTTATGCAATTTATCGAGATTTGTTCCTAATTTCTAATCTCCAGCTTGCCTGGCGATCGCGTAAGTTCTCAAAAAGATTGCCTATTACCGCTAGGGCGTGTCATCAATTAAATTCGCGATCGCTACTAGCTAGTTAAAATAAACATCAAAGGCTGAATTTAGTTACTACGATAGACAAATTCTGTCTTTGTAGTTTTTGCTTTGGCGTTGGTAATTAGTTGGTGATAGGGAGATAGATGACAAACTGGATCGGTTGCAGTTGCATCGCCTGTTAACAAGAAAGCTTGACAGCGACAACCTCCAAAATCGATTTCGCGACGATCGCAACTCCGACAAGGTTCGCTCATCCAATCTGTTCCTCGAAAACGATTGAAAGCAGGATCTTCAAACCAAATCCAATTTAAGGAGCGATCGCGTACATTAGTAAACGTTAGATTGGGAATGGAACTAGCTACCTGACAGGGTAATACGCTTCCATTTGGGGCAACTACTATCGCTCTGTGTCCCCATCCACCCATACAAGGTTTAGGATAGTCTTGGTAATAATCTGACAGTACGTAAAGGATTTTCATGCGTCCGTTACGACGAGTTGCAACGATTTGTTCTGCTTGTTGTAACTGCTCTTTTGTGGGCAACAAGGCAGCTTGATTTTGTAGTGCCCAACCATAATACTGAGTATTAGCCAGTTCGACGCGATCTGCTTCTAGTTCCTCACACAAATCCAAAATCTCAGCAATGCGATCGAGATTGTGTCGGTGGAGGACAACATTAATCGTCAGGGGAAATCCTAGCGATTTTACCAGCTTAGCAGCAGCAAGTTTGCGCTCGTGCGATCGGCTTTGCCGCTGCCCTTTGGGCAATCGCGTCCCTGCAATCCAATCGGAGGTGCTAGCATGGCTATCCTGGATACTGATTTGAACGTGGTCGAGTCCTGCATCTCGCAATTGTGTTGCCAATTCTAAGGTTAACAGAGTACCAGCCGTTACAAGGGTACTATAAATTCCTGCGGTTGCTGCGGTTTTGACTAGTACGGTTAAATCCTTCCGTAGCAGAGGTTCTCCACCAGTAAAGCCAATTTGAATTACGCCCAATTTGGCCGCTTGTTCGATCGTTTGCACCCATTCTTCAGTGGTAAGTTCTTGACGATAGCGATCGCTTCCATGATCGAGAGGATTCGAGCAATAAGGACACTGTAAGGGACAGCGATAGGTCAATTCGGCAATTAAACTTAAAGGGGAATTCATAATTCATAATTCATAATTCATAATTTCATCAGTCCTCGCGAAGCAATGCGTTCTAATAAATGGCGTACATCATCGCGTACTGTTGCGCCTTGATAGCGCGATTCTAGTTCGGTTGCGATCGCGTCTACCGTTCTCTGTCCGTCACAAAGTTCTAATATAACTGCTGCGGTTGCATTTAATGCGATCGCTCCTTCTGGATACAAAAGCATTTGTTGCTTTCTAACTTCATCCCAGTGCAAGCGCACCCCACGAACCAATGTCGGACGAGAATCGTCTTGCATATTATTTTCCTATGGGGCGCGTGTCGCCGCGAGCGAGTGCGTCTAGTTGACTCCAAAGTAAATCGCATTTGAAAATCAATGCTTGTACTGCTTTTTCTTGCGATTCTCTTGTCAAACAATGCTGTAAGACTAAATTAAGCGCATAACGAGCATCTTGAGGAGCCAGAGTTAGTCGAGTACGAAAATAATCAAAGCCTTTAGGATCGATCCAAGAGTAATGTTTTTCTAAAGCAACGAGGCGATCTTTTATAGCATCGGGGCCAAATAGTTCGGTTAAAGAAGACGCGATCGCTTCAATCCAAGGACGAGTACGACAGAAATTAACATAAGCATCTACAGCATAACGAACGCCAGGCAAAACCGCGCGATCGTCTAACATTTCTTGGCGAGATAACCCAACTGCTTCGCCTAACCTAATCCATGCTTCGATACCGCCTTCGCTATCTTTTCGTCCGTCGTGGTCGATAATGCGATCGATCCACACTCGACGCACCTCGCGATCGGGACAATTGGATAGAATGGCAGCATCTTTAAGGGGAATACTGCGTTGATAGTAGAAGCGATTTAATACCCAAAGTCGCACTTCTTGGGGCGTTAATTGTCCCGCATTCATGCGCTGATGAAACGGGTGCAGGTGATGATAGCGTTGATGTTGCGCGCGGAGTGTCGCCTCGAATTCTGCTTTAGTCCAAGGTTGGGTTTCTGGTGATTGGATAGTCAGCATGGTTTAGTTGAAATTTATATCGCTCGTACCAAGGGATTTTTGTTCTGTACTGCTGAATTAATTGTTTGCTCGATTCGCTTCAATCTTGTCTCTGGACGTTTAGCACTTTCTATCCAAAAGAGTATATTTTTCTTGGATGAGTTGCTAAATGCTTCAAAATAATTTTTAGCAGTTTTATTTAATTCTAATGCTTGCTTTAAATCTTCTGGGACAATTAATGCTTCGATCGCGTCTAATTGATTCCACGATCCATCTTGTTTAGCGGCTTTAATTTTTGCCAATCCAATCTCAGTCATTAGATCGTTTTTTATCAGTTCTTCAAGATATTGTTTGTTTAATTTTGACCATACACTTTTTGGTTTTCGAGGAGTAAATATTTGCATATAACGTTCTTCGTCTAACGATTTAATTTTGCTATCAATCCATCCAAAACATAATGCTTCTTTTACTGCTTCGCTATATTTGACGCTTGGTTTACCACTTTTTACTTTATAGTAGACGAGCCACACACCAGGAGCCGTGCAAGAGTTTTGTGCTAACCATTCTCGCCAAGCATGGCGATCGCACCCGTAAAAAGTTTCTAGTTGTTCTTCAAATTTCGCCATAAAATTTATTAGTTATTTTTGGTTGGTATTTTTAGCATTCGCTAACTCGATTTATTGGGAATTCTTGCAGAAACATTCAAGTCGCTAAAGTTAGTAATCTTTAGACAATTACAAATTACAATGCGATCGCGAGTCCATCGTATCCTATCTCAATTCCTGCGGCTTTGACTGCTTGATGCTCGTCGGAATCGGGAATCAGAATCGGATTTGTATTATTGATGTGAACGAGAATTTTTCTTGGCACAGAAAGTTTAGCAAGTTGCGCTAAGCTTCCATCATCTCCAGATAGCGGTAAATGTCCCATCTGTCTTGCGGTACGAGAACCTATTCCCAATGCTGGGAGTTCGTCATTTTTCCAAAAAGTTCCATCGACTAAAATGCAGTGACTCGCTTCAAAACGTTCTTTAATGGAATCGTTCAATTCGGCAAGTCCTGGCGTATAAGTTAGTATGCCACCCGTAACGCGATCGCGAAAAGTCAAACCAACTCCCCAAATCTCTTCTGATTCACTTTGGTGTTGCATATACTTGGGAGGTTTGTTAGACAAGGGAAATACTTCTATCTCTAATCCCAATAATGTCATTTTCTGTTCGAGAGGAAACCATTCTACGCCGCAATAGTTTTGCAGAGTAGAAAAAAGCGGATATCCAGTTGTTAGCGATCGTTTGACGCTTGGCATACTGTAGACTTTTAATGGTTGAGACGATTCGCGCAGTAAAATTAATCCGGTTGTGTGGTCGATCTCTGCATCGGTTAAAATGATGCCTGCAATAGGATGCGATCGCGACGATGAAAATTCTTGTTGCGTTCGTAACATCTCAAGTTGCGATCGCACGTCTGGAGATGCATTGACGAGAAGCCAAGAGCCATCGTAAGCTCGAACTGCGATGGAAGATTGCGTTAAAGTTTTTGCTTGATGCGATCGGCTTTGCCGCTGTCCAGAGGGCAATCGCGCTGCTTGACAACCAGGACAGTTACAATTCCATTGCGGAAAACCGCCACCAGCCGCAGATCCCAGGATTTTGACTAGCATAAGTCTATCTAAGTATTCAATATTGTATTTCCGAACGAGTAACCTTTTCTTTTTACTTTGCCACTATTAAGTAGAGTTATTTGGTGAGAAGATGTGCCAGAGCAAAGCGATCTAGAATTAATCTGTTTAGCACGACAGGGAGATAAAGCTGCATTTGGTCGGCTCCTATTGCGCCACCAGTTAATGGCGCAACGCATTGCTATGCGAATGATTGGTAATGAAGATTTGGCACAAGAACTCGTACAAGATGCCATGCTGCAAGCTTATCTTTCACTGAAAACACTTAACGACCCAAAACGCTTTAAGAGTTGGCTGTATGGCATTGTACTCAATGTTTGCCGCAATAATTTGCGTCGTCGCAAGGCGATTGTAATTTCTTTTGAAACAATAATGGAAGATCTGGCTGCCGAACCGTTATCGAGCGCTGAAAGTTCGCCCGATCCCCAGCAAGTAGCCGAACAGAGAGAACTTTACACCGCATTACTAGAAGCGTTTGATACTCTGTCTCACAAGAATCGCGTTGCAACATTGCTGTTCTATCGCGAACAACTCAGCTTACAAGAAGTGGCACATCGCTTAAATATTTCAGTCGGTGCAGTAAAAGGGCGCTTGCACAAATCTCGCCATCAACTCAGAGAACGATTGTTACCTTTTCAAGCTCAGATTCAATCTATTTCATTTAAGGGGCATAAAACAATGACCACAGACACTTCTACTCGAACTAAACCAGAACTTTGCTGTTCGTTTTGTGATAAAAGTAGCGATCGGGTTAACGTGCTCATTGCAGGCCCACTATTAGAAAATGTTCGTATTTACATCTGTAATGAGTGCGTGGATATCTGCAATCAAATCATCAGTGGAGCATTTCCTAAGTTGACACGCGAAGAAGTTGAGTCATTGACGCAGAATCAATAGATTGATGAGCTTGGCGATGCAAGAAGATAGGCGATCGCATTTACATTATTTCTGTTTCATCAGTCATTTGGCTAGGACTCCAATATCCCTTGAGGCTTAATATTTTTCCGTCCTCATCAAACGTAAACAGATTAACTCCCTTAAATCGAACGCGCCGCCCTTCTTTTGTTACTCCTCGTCCAGTCCAATAGGCAACTGCTTCGTAACCAATCGTATGCACGAACTCTGCTTCGAGTCCCACAGTCTCGAATGCTGCCACAAAAGCCCGTCCTTGGGCAATAATAGCTTCTGGACTAGTAAGCGTTAGACTGCCAACCGGATCGTCTACGATCGCATTGGCTGAAAAACAAGATGCCCATTGTTGTGCGTCGTTACTGCGGGTTGCTTCAAAATATCGATCTACAAATTCGCGAACTGTATGGGAAGAAATTGTCACAAGCGATTAGCCTCCTGCTGGTTCGAGACGAATTAGCTGTCCGTTTTGCTCGTCTGTGAGGACGTATAACAGTCCATCCGGACCTTGGCGCACGTCGCGCACCCGTTGACCGATCGCGATCGCATCTTGACCCACTACGTTACCCGATGCGTCTAAATCGATGCGGCGGATATCCTGCGAAGTTAGTCCGCCAGCAAAGAGATCGCCCCTCCATTGTTCAAAACGATCGCCGCTATAAACTGCTAGTCCTGAAGGGGCAATTGCAGGTGTCCAGACGACTTTTGGATCTTCCATTCCAGGACGCGATCGCTCGTTGGAGATTTCCCCGCCAGTATATTCTTGGCTATAGGTGACCACTGGCCAGCCGTGATTTTTACCGGCTTGGGGTTGGTTGAGTTCGTCTCCACCGCGCGAACCGTGTTCGGTTGCCCAGACTCGTTGGGAAGTCGGATCGAAAGTAAGACCTTGAATGTTCCGATGTCCGTAACTCCAGATCCTGGGATCGGCATTGGCATCCGCTGTGAAAGGATTGTCTTTTGGTACGGAACCATCATCGTTGAGCCGTACAATCTTACCCAGACGACTGTTGAGGTTTTGTGCTTGTTTGCGAATCAAGTCGCCGTCGAGTTCGGTTGGCGGGTTGCCACCATCGCCAATCGCTACTAACATCGTTCCATCGGGCAACCAAATAATGCGCGAACCAAAATGCTGATCGCCAGATTTGGGTTGGGAAACCTCGAAGATGACTTGTAGATCGCTTAAAGCTTTACCGTCGAACGTTGCCCGTGCCACGCGCGTGCGGTTCTCGTCCTCGCTTCCATGAGAATAGGTGAGATAGATAAAGCGATTCTGGGCAAAGTTTGGGTGTAGCGAGACATCCATTAAACCGCCTTGACCGATGGCTAAAACTTCGGGAACTCCTGCGATCGCGGTTGGATCGAGTGTTCCATTACGAACGATTCGCAATCGTCCCGGTCGTTCGGTAATCAGCATTGCCCCATCGGGCAGCCAAGCAATACTCCAAGGATGTTCTAAGCCTTCTACTACCGTTGTTGTTGTGAAGCCGCTAGCAGCAGGAACATCCCCAGTAGGTTCGACAGGGGCGTTCGACGATGAATTTGTTCCTGGTGGCGAACTAGTATTTTGGGCAGAAGTAGAAGCGTTGGGCGAGTTTTGTGACTGAGAACAACTTGCAAGTATCAGTAGCGCGATTGCGCTTCCTAATCTTTTAATGGCTCGATCGATTCTTGCTTTCATCATTGCCAATGATAAACGTAAGCGGTAACTTCCATGCACAGATCGAACTCTTCAAAATCGGGTTTTTCCCAATCAAGGAGGGTTTTTCCACCGATAGTTCGCATCGAATCTGTTTGTGCAGAGTTAAAAGCCGAGGATAAACGGCTGTTGGTTTCTGGCAATGTAAAGCGATCGCGTTTTTGACAATCCATTGCTAACCTCTTTTTAAGATGTGATTTTGATAATTTCTTTAGTTTTAGCGTAAAGGACAAATGTGACCAGAAAATGTCATTGGAATTATGAATTATGAATGATGAATTATGAAATTGAGTCAACTACTTAAGCAGCACTGTTCTGTAGTTTGTCTGATTCTATAGCGAGTCTATTTGATTTGTGAAAAGTAGTGCGAGCGTCCCGCTCGCGCGACCAAGGTGGTCGCACTACAATGTTCATGATTCTTTTAGACTGGCTATATAATTCATAATTGTTTGGTTACTTAAACTGTTCAAATTGTGCCTCTAAAGATGCCTTGAGGACGTACCAGCAGAATAAAGATCGTAATGGACAAGGCAACTCCTAGCTTGTAGTCTGCACCCAGTAAAGGCACGCTTAATTCTTGTGCCATGCCGATCGCAACTCCTCCGGCGATCGCGCCATAAGGGTTGCCAATCCCTCCTAAAATCACCGATGCAAACATCGGCAAAATCAAAAACCAGCCCATATTTGGACGAACTCCGCCCGTAATCAGTCCGAACATCACGCCGCCTAACGCGGTTAAAACCCCATTGATGACCCAAGTCCAGAGGACGATTTTCTCGACATTAATTCCCGATACTCTTGCTAAGTCGATATTATCGGCAACGGCTCGCATCGCTTTGCCGATTTTAGTATTTTGTAGGAGAAAGTGTAGAAGGATAATGACAATAATCGATAATCCAATGACTAACAAACGATCCGAAGCCACTCGAATCGGGCCGATGGGGATGGCGGGGACGACGGGCAAATCGTAGCGTTGGTTGCTACCGCCCCAGATAAAGAGAATGCCATTGCGGATGAATAAGGCAAGTCCGATGGAGATAATAATTAATGTCGTAGAAGTTGCCCTGCGATCGCGCATCGGCTTCCATAGCAGTAGTTCTGACATAAACATGGCGATGACAGTCCCCGCCGCGCCGATAAGCGTAGAAAGCCAGATATTAAGACCATTCGTATTGGCCAGCCAACTTAGATAAGCGCCCAAGGTCATAAAATCTCCGTGGGCAAAATTTGACAATCGCAAAATTCCGTAAGTCAGAGTTAGTCCCACAGCAGCTAGGGCGATAACGCTTCCTATCGCTAATCCGTTAAATAATAGTTGCGGTATATCCATTAATCAGTTATCAGTGACTTGTAGGGACGCATGATGTGCTACCTCCCAGTTATGAGTATCTTAAAAGCTATTTTGTTGTCAAGCAGCTTCATTTTTTGTATTAAACTTTTTCGCTCGATTATTTTAGGGATTGCAATATTGACAATAAGTAGGATCGGCTATTTTTAATCCATCAGGGAATAAAATTTCTTGTTGATAATGGCATTTTTGACATTGATAAATTGCTACTTTTATTAACGAAGTTGGCGAAGAACACCAACCACAAGGCAACCCAGCGATCGCGAAACAACATCAAAGCCAGGAGCAGAACATTGAGGGCAAAAAGCATTAAGTTTTTCGATTAAATTGTGAGTGGCTTTTTCAATGACTTTCATGCGCGTGGGATTATACATCGCTCGCATATCTGTTTCAAGATGAATGACTCCGGTAGAAGATTGTTCCAGGCTAATTTCTACCGCTTTAACTAATTGTTCTTCTGTTATGATTCCTTTAATTATTTTGTTTTTATCGGTAGCATTTTTGCTTGACATGACAACCAATCCATGCTCTGGAAAGCCAACTTTGTCAGCAAATTCTAGGGCTTCTTTTAGGGTTGAAACTTGTTTATGATTGTGATTAGTTTCTGTAGAGATTTCTTGTCCGATTATTTCTAAATTATTATCTTTATCGAGTAATAAAACGATTTCGCGATCGCACGATATCAAAGGAAAAGCCGGATGGGGATAAAAACTACCTTCACTCGCGATCGCCATCGTTGCACCAGTCAATTCTAAGACTTTTTGTGCTTTTAATCTCGCTGCTTCAAGTTGAGTTCCGAGCCGTTTAATTTCTCTAGTAAAAGTTCCAAAACAATCCGTATCGAATTGAGAAGGAACGATAACTTTGATGCCAAGTTCAGTTTCTAAAAGTGGTGCGATCGCTCGTTCTTTTTGGTGCATCGTTGCTAAAATAGCAACGCGATCGACAAACCAAAAGTTTTTATTCATTTTTGTTTAACTGTGTCTGAAAACTCAGATATCTAAATCACTTCTACGAAACACAAACAGATTGCCCGTGACCCCTCGCCCAATCCTCATGTCGCGATCGAGGTATGAAGTTTTCCACATCGCTTCATTTTTTAGGAATTCTAACACGGGGATTTTTAATTCCGGCAGCGATCGCCCCAAAAAATCAAAACATCCCTCAACAAGTTATAACTAATGAAGGAAGCAAAAACCAGATATCGATTTGCTTCTCCAATTCAGAGTAACCATCGCACGTAGAGGAAGGATATATGGAAAGAGATACAGCTTCTTCCTGGAACGGTACGGGAAAAAAATTCTCTCAGATTTGGTCGGATGCGGGAACAAAAATCTGGAAAAGTTGGCTATTTTTAATGGGTTTGGAAGAGGAAAGCGAGAATCCTAGCGCTACCGATACAACTGCAACTATCGCGCCTCAACCAGTCGTCGAACCTCAAAAAAATAAGTTTGAGGAACTAATGCAAGAATTGGCTTGTTTAGCGCAAAGTTGCGATCGCGCTGAAGATTGGCACTCAATCAAACAACTATGGCTAAAATTGGTTAAACTACAACCCCAAGAGCGAGATAAGGAAAATGCACCGCAACTTTTAGAACTGCATCAAGAGTTTGAAACGTTAAAAGGGGCGATCGCAAAAGCTGAAGTTCGACCAAAAACAACAGAAGCACCAACCGCTAAAGAAGCCAATCAAGCGCAACAAATTGCCCAATTACTTGCCCAAGTCGAACAAGTAACTGAAAATGCTTGCACTCTCGAACAGCAGTTAGAAGGACAGCTAAAAGTTAAAGACTTAACAATTAACAGCTTACAAAATCAACTCGCGATCGAGCGAAAACTAGTTAGCGAAAAAGCGGCAAGTTATGACGTTTTGCAACAAAAAGTAGAACAACAAGCGATCGCGATCGATTCGCTACAAGAACAAGTAGCCGAATTAAGAACAACTGCATCAATTGGCTCGTGGCAGCTTAATAAATGGCGAAAACACGCCTTTTAAACCATTTTCTGGCGACTACTCCAAAGCAATTTGCGAACCCCAACGATCTTGGGGTAAAAAAGAGCGATCCATTGGAATAGCAGCCACAGGTTCGGTTAGCGTAAATTCTCCCGCTTCGATCCATTGTTTTAACTGTTGAGCTACTTGGCGCGACAGAAATGCGCTTGCGAGGGGTGCAACCCTTACCGATTTCCCTTCAATAGAAATCTTGCCGCTTTTGAGTTGAGCGTAAGTCACTAAACCAAAAGTAGGACGAACGCGCCGAGGAATGGCAAAATCAACGATAGGAGCGACGATATCTTTATCTTGTACGGCGCAGTGGCGGATCGCGTCTTCGCTCAGAACGGGTAAGGGAACGCCTACCCCTAACATCAAAGAAGGGCCGTAGTTTTTAAAATAGCAGCCTCGCACCCAACGAGAATCCATTTGTTTGGCATCGCCAATTAGCGCAAGCGTAGCAGCAGGCCCAATTGGCGTGCGATTGGATAAGCGTTTTTGCAAAGGAAAATGCTGAGTTCCTTCCCAAGCAACATAACCAATCCCGCCGCCGAGAAAAATTCGCGTTCCAATGCCGATTAATTGTAAATCGGGGTCGTTAAGGAGAGGAGAAATCGCACCAGGATTTGAATATACGGCATTGGCGAGTCTGGGTTGTAAAGGGCCGAGATAAGTATGTAGCGGGCGATCGCCCCCGTTAACACCCACGATAAAATTTTGATAGAGATTGCGAGGATTAAACAGGTAAAATTGATTGATAGTGTTGCGGCTAATCGTCGTTTCAAAAGATGCTCTGGGATAGCAGTCTGTTACCTGACCGATCGCTCGCAAATTAACCGTTTTACCCGCAATTAAATCTTCAATGACATGACCGCCGCCTCTTTCTGGAAGTGCAGTACCTTGACGAACTTCTGTATCGATTGCCTCGCCAGTCCCGACAAAATCAGTCATCGCTGTTGCGCCGAGATATAAATCGACCGCGCCAAATCCAGCATAAGCGGGTACGCCATCGAGCCAACACTGACGAATTTTGATAGGGGGATCGGTATGTCCTAAATTGATCGACGCACCAGAAGATTCCATCGGCTCAAACGTCCCCGTACAAATAACATCGACTTCTTTAAACGCTTGAGAAATGCCGATCTCTGGAACTCTAGCTTTTACTTCTTCTACCGTCCAAACTACTGCCTTTTGACGGCGAATCTTATCATTAATTTCGGCGATCGTTTTCATTGGTGATTAGTGAATGGGCATTGGCGATTAGGAAATTGGGCAATAGGGAAAAGACTTATGTATACATTCTCCCTTGTCCCCCTTGTCCCCTTGTCCC
>JAAUUT010000142.1 GCA_012031035.1 Candidatus Altimarinota bacterium
GCTACCCAGGGGCACTGGGAATGTGAAGCTTACGGAGTCGGAACCTCTACTTTTCTTGGTGCAAGCCTGGTTGAGCAAGTTCTGACGTTGAGGTAAGAATCCCCCGATTTATCGGTGGGAGTGTCAAAAGCTGGTATTCCCCCTCTTAATACTTTAAAATCGTAAAGGAGTATTTTTAGAATTAAGAATGATCAAGTTACGTTTAAAGAGATACGGAAAGAAAAGAGAAGTTAGCTATAGAATTGTAGCGATGAATAGCAGTAGTCGCAGAGAAGGTCGTCCGTTAGAAGAATTAGGATTTTATAATCCTAGAACCGATGAAACTCGACTCAACGTTCCTGGAATTGTCAAACGACTCAAAGAAGGCGCTCAACCGACTGAGACGGTACGAAGCCTCCTGGTAAAAGCCAAAGTTTTTGAACAAGTCAATGCTTAAGTCAACCCAATCGCTCAGTATGACTAGTCCAGATTACTCTGGGTTGGTACAGTTTCTCTTAAGTCCTTTCTTAGAGTCGCCTGAGTCTTTGTACATCGACTGCGAGCAAGCCAACCAAAACAAACGTGTTTGGATTCGCTTAGCTTTTGAAGGCTCGGATAAAGGGCGCGTCTACGGTCGCGGCGGACGAAACTTACAAGCAATTCGCAAAGTTTTAGAAGTCGCGGCTGCTACAGTCGGTCAATCACTTTATTTAGATATCTACGACAGCCAAGGCGGCGATAAACCCAAGCGACGAGATAGTCGAGACAGCGATAGTTCTTTTCAACAAGAGGGGGAAGGTAGAAAAAGAAGAACTGGCGTTCGCGATGCAGGAGCGGAGCGCAATCGCCCTTTGCCTTCCTCTAAACCTTCAGGAAGATCTCGCTTTTCAAGCTGAAGTGTGAATGTAAGTCGGTGGTTATAATTAAACGTAAAACAGTGGGCAATGCTTAAGATAACCGATGAATAAAAATCTGAGTTTTTTTTGCATTACCCACTCTACGGAGATATTAACTTTATTTTTGCCCACTTAACTTAGTAGAAAGTTCAAACAAAGCGAAGTAGGTTTTGGGCAAGCTCAAGACCTACATTAATCCTACAAAATGTAGCGGCCCATGACCGCTAATTAACTCAAGAATTAACGCAATAAACCCAACCATTGCTAGACGACCGTTCCAGACTTCAGCAGCAGTTGTCATGCCCCACTCCCATCTCTCTTGGGGATACATTTTCATATTCTTTTTGGGACGAGCGACTTCAGCAAAAGTATGAGGATCTTTTTCCAGCGACTCGATGGTTAATTTTGCCAAAGAGTCAATGAAAATCGGATGGGTATTGAGCGCTGGAATTCGTTGAAAATTTTCGATTCCTGCTTCTTGGGCAACTTCTCGATACTCAATATCGATTTCTTGTAAGGTTTCGATGTGTTCGGATACGAAACTGATAGGAACGACCAATAAGTCTTTGATCCCTCTTTCTCCCAACTCTTCGAGTGCATTTTCGGTATAGGGTTTGAGCCATTCTACCGGCCCTACTCGACTCTGATAAGCTAAGGTGTAATCGTTAGCTCGATTGAGAGTTTGCATAATTAAGCGAGTGCATTCCTCGATTTCTTGTTGATAGGGATCGCCTGCTTCGTCAACGTAACTTTGCGGAACGCCATGAGCGCTGAAGAAAATATGCACTCGGTCTGGATTGGAAAACTTGTCTAATTCTTGGACGATCAGATCGACCATTGCACTGATATATTCAGGATTGTCGTACCAGGAGGGAATCAGCGTATATTCGATCTGTCGGCAGGCTCGATTTTGTTTCCAAAGTTCTTCTAAGACTCGGAAACTAGAGCCGCTGGTGCTGATGGAAAAATGAGGATATAAAGGGAGAATGACTAGCTGCTCGATGCGATCGCGTTCGATAGCTGCGATCGCTTCTTCTGTAAATGGATGCCAGTAACGCATTCCAATATAAACGCTAGCTTCTTGACCCATTTGCGCTAAACGCTCTTCTAGCGCCTGTCCTTGAGCTTCCGTTATTTGCCGCAACGGAGAGCCACCGCCAATTTGTCGGTAGTTTTCTTGTGATTTTTGGAATCTTAAAGTTGAAATCATCCATGCAAGCGGTTTTTGCAGCCAAGGAAAAGGCAGGCGGATAATTTCTGGATCGGAAAATAGGTTAAATAGGAAAGGACGAACGTCCTCTAATTGTTCTGGCCCACCTAAATTTAGCAATAGAACGCCGACGCGACCCATAACTGATACTGTTAACTAACTTTTCATATTCTTTACCAAGTTTAACAATATATCTGTTTTTAGGTTAAAACAAGTAACAAAGCGATCGATATTTTAAATTCGATCGCTAAATGTTTTGCTTCTTGCGAACTCTCTCGAAAAACGCATCTCACCTAAAATTTTATTGTCTTTACTCGTTCAACGTCTTGCCGAAGAAGACTGTTCGTTCTATTCTACTTGTTACTCATGATACCAGCATTCTCGATATTGCAGATTACATCGTTCCTGGGGAAGATGAGCAGTTAGTTAAAGATATAACAATATAAATTCTCAATTTAGAGCTAGGTTTGTTAGAATCTCTTTGATTTTTAAAAATGTTCGCGATTGTTAACTATCATGCAAAACTTTTTAAGCTTTTCAGTTCGGTTTGCTGCTATTTTTTCTTTACCAACCATTTTATTAATTCTTTCTATTCCCATTCGTCCCGCGTCGGCGGGAAATGAATTTAGTGCTTGCATCGGCGGACTGGTCGATAGTGGAGTCAGTCCAGAACAAGCAGGAGAAGCTTGTTCGGATGCGTTAGTTCCCGAAGAATTAGCAGAATGCGTCGGCACGATTAGGGGAGAAACATCGATCGAAGCAGAAGATGCCCTAAGCGCTTGCTATCGAGTCAGAAGACCTAACGACATGGCTGAGTGCGTTGTTGATATTCATGCAGACGCTCTTAATGCGTCTCCTGCCGCTCAATCCGATTCTACCAAAGATGAGACTAAGAGTTCCCAAGCCCCCAGTTCTTCACCTCCTACTGAAGTAGATACCGATAGCCCACGACCAACAGAATTAGAAATTAACCAAGATGAAGAAATGTCTCCTTCTTTGATGGCATTAGATTCTTGTCGGCGAAGTTTATTTCCCGAACGCCATGCTTCCTGCGTTCTTGCTTTAAGCCAAGACATTCCAGCAAATTCACCTGCCAAAGCAATGGAAACCTGTCTTTCGGCTGAAGATTTCCCTCGCGAGTTGTTTCCTGCTTATAGTAATGATTAGTTATTAAAAAGGGAAAGTGAGGGGATAAGGGAAACTTGTTCAAAGATCGGTTATTAGTTTCCTCTCTTCCCGAATTCCCAAACTACTAAACTCCTAATTTTCATCATTTATCAGATGTAAGACCTGCTAGTAAAGGGCGTAAGCCTTCTACTATCAGGCAGTCTGTTGGATAGGAATCTCGCGATAAGAGCGCGGGTAGTTCACAGCCATCCTATCTCGAATAAAAAAGAAAGAAGCTTAGGTGCGGCCAAGCCAAACGCGATCGCGCTAAACCCAACGAGAAACGACCAAAAACGAGGAAAACTCATCAAGCTCGTTCTCTTAGTATTTAATTTTACTAAATCGACGCGAGGAAAAAGTTCTCGACGCAACCAGCCAACCGCTTGAACTTCTAAACCGATTAACGGTTGTGCTTTGGTTATCCCAAACAAAAAATTTCCCCAAAATCCCCAGCGAGAAGCATGACGGACATAAAGGGTTCCCGTGCAATCGCGCAGGATGAGATCGCGAGCAAATTGATATCCAGCATCGAGACAACCAATAATTTCGCCCTGTAGTTGTACGGGACGGCTGTGGAGAGGGCCCAGATAAGGATCGCATAAGAGAGTAAGACTATCGGCTCGCGCAATAATGGGATCTAAATCGGGATACATGAAAAAACCATGGATTAACATCCCAATTCCAAAACCAATAAAAGCCAAACTTGGTAACAATCCTTGATTTCCCAAAGAAATGGCGAGGATAAAGCCCAGGATAAAACCCAAGATAGAACCAACCCACTGAGCATTATAAAGTAAGATATCGGCGAGTAAATTTTTATAAAGCTTATTTTTATTAAGCTTTTTGCCCTCTTGAATGACTGCGGCTAAATCAAATTCCGTTTCTAACTTTAATTGTTCTGCATAGGTTGCTAAAACACGCAAGCGCTTACCCATTAAAGGATGGGTCGAATTCATCTCCATCCACCAACTCCAAGGGTTAAACATATCCCAGAGTAAAACTCGTCCGATGGTTTGCGGTTGTGAAGCTTGACGATAGGCAGTTCCTACCGCTACAGCCGACCCAGGATCGCAAAGATTAAGGAGACGAATACCAGCAATCGCATTTTGTTCGTTCTCTAACATAGCGCTGGCAATTTTTACCAACGCTCTCGATAATCCGTTGGGATTTCCGGTGATTTGGACGGCAAAGCGATCCGCGTAAACTTCTCTAGTGCGAGATAAATAGGAAGCTAAATAGGTAACGACTAAATAAACAGTATAAGCAACAATCCCAGGAATGGCGATCGCCCCTTTAAAAATAATATCGTTGCCTGCTTTGCGACTAAAATTTCTTGCCCGCGCATAACTTAAATAAGCAAGTTGCATCCATGTCGAAGCAGCAGTCATAAAAGCAAAATCTTTATGAATGATATGCCCCAATTCGTGGGCGCAAACCGCAGCAATTTCATCGTCATCGAGACAATCTAATAATCCCTGACTGAGAACGATCCTCCCATTGTCGGGCAAAGAACCATAGGTAAAGATTGTCGGTATGGGGGTTTCTAGAATTGCCAGACGAGGCCAATTGAGATTTTTGCGATCGCAAACGCGCTTAATAACTTCTGCGGTTTCAGGGCTAAGCTTTTTGATTTGTGCTAGGGTAAGCCAACGGATTTCAGAGAAGGATTTGAGAATAAAATCCATTATCGAGGGAGAAGACCAAAAACGCGATCGCGTTAATAATGATGGAAACGAGCGTGCCTGCAATTAACCCGCCAACAAGATCCCTACTGCCAAAAACAAACAGCAAGCCAAGGTAAAGAACGACGATCGCAACAATTGATAAAACAATGGTTGCTGCTATGGCAACGGCAAGATTATCCGTTACTCCAACTCTAGTCAATCTTACATCGGTTTGAGCCGCTCTCCCTGCCTTGGGACGAGGTTTTGGATCGTCTACAATCGTCGCGTCGGATTGAGTTTCTTCTCTATTGAGGGTAGATAAAAATCCTTTAGCCCAACTACTGACTTGAGAATCGAGATGTTCTTCTAGTTGTTGACAAATTGCGATCGCTTTATCTTTTTCTCTATTACCTTGATAAGCCCTCGCCAAAGCCATTTGTGCTTGTGCATATTCTGACGAACCAAAATTAGAAGCCGTTTGACAGTAGGCTTCGAGTAATGCTGCTGCCTGGGCGTAGTTGCTTTGTTGTAGCGCCTTTAATCCATCTTTGAGCGACATGGGTAACTCCCGATAATCTAGGAGAAGAAAAGCTTATTTTTTATCTATACCCAAATTCCTCCCAAAAATAACATGACTCGCTTTATAGTTTTTACAAATAACGAGACGGCTAAAGCAGATGAGTCAAAAAAAGAGACTGATGATTTCGCTGCCTTGGATAGGGGGCATTGCCGCAATCGCGATTGCTTTATTTTGGTCGCTAGGGTTAGTTGGAAGGGGCGTTTGGAAGTTAACGCGGTCTGCGCCAAATCGGACGGTACAAACTAAACAAACGAGCCTTAGAAGTTTTGAGCTAGTTCGCGATGTTCCTTCTGGACTTTTTAGTTACGGCGGTAGTCCTACTTGGGCCCCCATTCGTCTGGCAATCGATTCTAGCATCCAAGCAAAGCGTCCTGAATTTCGGTTGCGCTACGTACAGCCCATTCACGAGCCTCCTAGTACTCGTGCAGCGATAAAAATGTTATTAGATGACCGCCTCGCGTTTGTTCAGTCTTCCGAGCCTTTGCACCCGGAAGATCGAGAGCTAGCTACCCAAAACGGTTTCCAACTCGAACAAATTCCAGTCGCGATCGATAGTATCGTTGTTGTAGTCCATCCCGACCTCTATATTTCTGGCTTAACCTTAGAGCAGCTGCGATCGATTTATACAGGTCAGATTACCAATTGGAGAGAAGTCGGCGGGCCAGATTTAGAAATTATTCCTTATTCTCGTCCCGCCAGTGCGGGCGATAAAGCTGAGTTTTTTGTTCGTGAAGTTTTAGAGGGTCAACCCTTTGGTTATCGGGTTGAGTTTTCGCCTACGTCAACTGAAGCACTACGCAAGCTAGAGAACGAGCCAGGAGGAATATATTACGATTCTGCCGCATTAGTTTTATCTCAGTGCCAGGTTAAACCTTTAGCGCTAGGTCGTTTCCCCGATGAATCGATCGCTCCTTATCGGGATTCGTTGGTGGCTCCGGCTGAATGTCCTAACCGACGCAATCAACCTAATCTAGAGGCTTTCCAAACGGGAAAATACCCACTTACTCTCGATATGTATGTGGTCATCAAGCAAAACGGACGTTCTGAAGAACGAGCAGGCAAAGCTTATGCGAACTTTTTGCTGACCGAACAGGGACAAGAACTTATCGAACGAGCCGGATTTGTTCGTATTCGTTGATAAGTAGGGGATATTTTTCCAAAGCTTATGTAAAATGAAAGTGATTTTGATTTAAGTGTAAATACATAAGTGTATTTACTGAATAAATTTTGACTTTTGTATTCATACGTAAGTGTATTTACGTAATTTTGCTATCGATAAAACTTTTTTTAACTTCCTAAATCTCTACTCATAATTCAGAGAAGGGGTCTAGCCATTATTGTTCCTTAACCAATCAACACCGATGACTCAACTTTCTGCGCCCGACCCAGGTCAAGGGAAAGATTCCGATCTCTCCCAAAGCGATTTAAATGAGAATCTTCCCGAACAAAAGGCTATAAAAGTTAAAAATGAACCATTGAGATCGTCAGGGGAGAAACCAGACCCTATCGCTAACACCCCTCAAAGCTTCCAGCAAAAACCAGAAACCAAAATAACTAACAAACTTACTCAAATCGAAACAAGGCAAGGATCTCAAGGTTCAATCGCTCGAAAACCAGTAAGCGAAAAAGAGATTCAACCTAAAACCGAAACTCCAGAAATCCAACGTTTGGAGAGATTGCCCACAGAGCAGCAAAAAAGCCGTTCGCGATCCGAACTAAAAGCCTTGACAATCATGACAGTAACTGCATTGACTATGCTTCCCGTTTTAGGAGTTGGGACGGCAACTTATTTAATGGGCAATAAAGCAATTACGCGACAAATTGAGGAAGCCAGGCGCGCTGGTGCTACTAGGTTAACCAACGTGGCATTAACCCAACAAAGACAACTGTTGGAAAAACTTTTACTCGGAACGGGGATAACAGCCTTGGCAGCGGGTGCGATTTCGTGGTTGTGGGCACGGCGCGCCCTGAGTTCGGCTGCGGCGAGCAATGACGATGCAAAGACGCTTTTGGCTCGCAAGAATGGAAACTTTGGGTTGGAACAATCGCCTCTGCGGAGCGATTTAATCTCTCAACTCCATAGCCTTAAGGAAGAGCAAGAGATTCTCGACTTGGCAGTAGAGAGAGTACGAAAAATCTTGAATTGCGATCGCGTCCTTTTTTACAGCAGAGAGGAAACCACCCAAGGAACCATTATTGCCGAATCAGTTGCCCCAAACTGGACGAAAGCCTTGGGGCAAGTCATTGACGACCCTTGTTTTGAAGCTTGGTACGATGAAAAATACAAAAATGGGCGCGTACAGGCACTAGAAAACATCTACGAAGCCGGGTTGAGCGAGTGTTATCTCGAAGAACTCGCCAAGCTATCGATTAAAGCCACTTTAACCGCTCCGGTAATCAACGAAGGCAAGCTCATCAGTTTGTTAATCGCCCATCAATGCGATCGCCCGCGACTTTGGCAGCCAGCAGAGATAGAACTCTTTACCCAAATTGCCAAGCAAGTGGGACTGGCCCTCGATAATGCAAAGTATGTAGCTAATTACCAAGCTTTGCAACAAAAAGTTGACAGCGAAGTACGATGGATGAGGTTTTACACAGAAACCACCCAGCAAATTCGCGCTTCGCTAAGCGAGAAAGAATTCCTCAAAGCCACCGTCGAGGAAATCCGCAAAATCTTAGATTGCGATCGCGTTGTCTTCTACAGTCGAGAAAATGAAACCCAAGGAATGGTAGTGGCTGAATCGGTCGCTCTCGGCTTGCCCAAAGCATTAGGACAGGTTATCAAAGATCCTTGTTTTGAAGCCTGGTACGACGAAAAATACCGAAATGGTCGAGTCCAAGCCCTAGAAAACATTTATGAAGCTGGGCTGAGTCCTTGCTACATCGAGCAATTGGTGCAACTATCGATCCAAGCAACTTTGACGGCTCCCGTCGTCGTTGAAGGCAACTTATTGAATTTGCTAATCGCCCATCAATGCGATCGTTCGCGAGCTTGGCAGCCATCAGAAATTGCGCTCTTTACCCAAATGGCAAAACAGATCGGCTTTGCGATCGCGAATGCCAGGTTCGCAAGCGACTACAAAAAGCTACAACAAAAGGTAGAAAGAGAAGTTCGGCAAACACAATTCTTTGCAGAAGCAACCAAACACATTCGGGATTCTCTAAAAGAACAAGACATCCTCGAAACGTCTATAGAAGAGGTTCGCAAAGTGTTGAGTTGCGATCGCGTCGTCGTTTACTCCCAAGAGCCAAACTCTCAAGGACTTGTGGTTGCCGAATCAGTGGCTCCTGGTTGGCCCAGAGCAATGGGACAGACGATTGAAGACCCTTGTTTTCAAATTAATTACCTTAAAAAATACGAAAATGGTCGCGTCAAAGCGTTAGATAACATCTACGAAGGCAACATGACCCCGTGTTACATCGAGCAGTTAGAAAAGTTAGCCGTCAAAGCTAACTTAGTTGCACCAATTATTAACGAAGACAAGCTGCTCGGATTATTAATCGCCCATCAGTGTTCTAATTTTAGGACTTGGCAACAAACAGAAATTCGATGGTTTACTCAGATAGCCATGCAAGTCGGTTTTGCCATCGACAACGCTCGATTAATCGCCAAAACGAATCGCCTTCAGCAGGAAAACAGCAATGAATCTCGTTGGGCAGAATTTTTCACCGATGCCATCCAGTACATTCGCGCCTCGGTGAAAGAGAAAGATATCCTAGCAACCACAACGAAAGAAGTCAGAAGATTTTTAGAGTGCGATCGCGTTGTCGTCTACAGCTTAGAAGCCGCTACCATGGGAGTCATTATCGCCGAATCGGTAGCGCCTGGCTGGCCCAAAGCATTAGGGCGACAAATTGTCGATCCTTGCTTTGAAGCCAAATATCACGAAAAATATCAAACCGGTCGCATCAGAGCTTTTGAGAGCATCTATACCTCCGGTCTAACTCAATGTTATATCGAAACGCTAGAGCGTCTCGCGGTGAAAGCCAATATAGTCGCGCCAATTCTCAATGAAGGCAAGATTCTCGGTCTTTTAATCGCCCATCAATGTTCCGAGACGCGAGATTGGCAGCAAACAGAAATTCGCTGGTTTTCTCAAATAGCCATGCAAGTCGGTTTTGCCATCGACAACGCTCGATTAATTGCCAACTATAACGCCCTTCAGCAGCAAAGCGACAACGACGCTCGCTGGACGCATTTATTGACCGATACAACCCAAAACATCCGCGCCACGCTAAAAGAAGAAGATGTCCTCGATGCGACAGTCGAATCCGTTCGTAAAGTCCTAGAGTGCGATCGCGTCGTCGTCTACAGTCGCGAAGAAAGTTCCAGAGGAGCGATCGTAGCTGAATCGGTAGCGCCTGGATGGCAAAAACATTGGGTCGGACAATCCAAGACCCTTGTTTTGAAGCAAAATACGACGAACAATATCGCGATGGTAGGGTCAGAGCGTTTGAGAGCATCTATGCTTCCGGTCTGACCGGGTGTTATATCGAGATGCTAGAGCAGCTATCCGTCAAAGCTAATATGGTTGCGCCGATTCTCAACGAAGGCAAACTTATCGGTCTGCTGGTCGCCCATCAATGCCGCGAAACGCGAACTTGGCAGCCGATGGAAATTCGCTGGTTTGCCCAGATTGCTATCCAAGCAGGCTTCGCGATCGAACAAGCGAGACTTCTAGAACTAGCCAGACAAGCCTACCAAAAAACCGAGAGTACGGCTCGCGAACAGCGCCAGCACAAAGAATTGCTCCAGCGATTGATGAGAGCATTGCTCAATGATAGCCAAATGGCTTTGACAAGCCTATCAACCGAATCCCAACGCCAGCAAGAGGCGATCGCCACCGTTATCGACCAACTTCAAACGATGACCGATTCTGCTTGGATGATGGTGGCAACTACTCAACAAGTAGAACTTCAAATACAAAGAACCGACCAAACGGTACGGGCAGGGCATGAAACCATAAATCTGACTCAAAATAGTCTTTCGGCGATAGGAACAGTTGTTAGCGATAGCGCGGCAAAAGTTAAGCAACTCGGTCAGTTTTCCCAAAAAATCTCTCAGGTGATTCGTCTAGTAAACGACCTAGCCGGACAAATGAACCAACAATCGATGAACGTAGCGATCGCAGCCGGGCGCTCCCGGAGTGCCGGACAAGAATCGGTAGTCGTTCTGGCAGAAACCGTGCGCTCTCTCGCACAACAGTTAGTTGAGGTGGCAGCACAACTCGAACCGCTCATTAGTGAAATCGAAACAGGAGCCGAGTGTATGGGCACTGCCATGGAAAGCAGCACTCAACAAATCGTTGTCAGTACCGCTCAAATGATGGGGGAAACCCGACAGAAATTTATTCAGATCGATGCAATAAATACTCAACTGAGTACCCTGGTAAAAGGGCTGGCACAAGCAGCCAATAAAGACGCACAAACATTAACTTTTGCTAGCCAATCCATTCCTGAAATGGGAAGTGTAGCTACCCAGACTTCAGAACAAGCGATCGCCGCTTCAGAAACCTTTTTTATCAAACTAGAAGTATTCGCTAGAGAACTGCAAGCGATCGCTGATTAATTAATGTTCGTTCAAATCCCTCTGAGTTAAAGACAATATTTAGGATTCTCTTCATGAGCCTCGACCCCAAACTGCATACTCAAGCTCGCGAGCTTTTTTTTCATGAAGCGCTCGAACTCCTCGAACAAATTCAGAAAAGCTTATCTGCTCTCCAAGACGAATCTAGCCCCTCCCACCTCGATCTTTTGGTTCGAGCCGTTGGAGGACTCAAAAGCGGAGCAGATCGGCTTAATTTAAGCGATATTTATTTTCTCGCTCGCCGCTTTGAGAATATTTTGATATCGATCGAACAAACCCTGACCGATATTGACGCTACACTCTTAGAGCAACTTTCGCACGCTTATAAATTTTTGCATTCAACCTTACTAACCGAGTTATCTGCGAACCAGCAAGATCTTAGCGACGTTTTAGCCCAAGCAGAATCGGTTTTGAATTATCTAGAAAATCGACTAAATTCTCAAGAAGAATTATTGGCGATCGCCGAACCGGAAGTCAATACTCTCAAGGTGCTTTTCGATCGCGATCTCGTCCAAGCGCTAGAGCGTTTAGACATCGCTTCGATCTCCCCTGCTTCTCCCCAAAGAGCCGGGGAGATCGCAATGCAAATAGAAATTTTATTAAGCTTGGGCGAAGTTCTAGAAATCTCTGAGTTGGTGGCGATCGCGACCATCGCCCAAGCTAGTCTGCAAACCTATCCTCAAAGCGCCCAAATTATCGGGCAAATGGCATTAGCTGGCTTTCGTGCCGTCAAAGAAAATAGGTTTGAGGGATCGACTGCGCTAACTCAAGCTGGGCAAATTCAGCACTCAGATCCTTTTAGGCTTTTACCAGAAAGCGTCTTGGAGCAAACACAAGAAGAAGATTCCCTTTTCTTTCTCTTAGAAGAGATTTTAAACGACGAATCTGTTGAATCGGTAGATGGGGTTGAAAAAGTCTCTCTTAAGGAATCCGAATGCTTAGCTGCTTGCGAGCAATTGCCAACACAGCGCGCAGAAGAAGCAGCTACTTTAGAGTTAAGGCTAAAGACGACTAAGTTATTTGTTTGGCAAGGAGAGTTTATGGTTTTTACTTTAGCCTACGACAATATCGAAGAATATTTACTTCCCAAGATCGAGCAGATCGTCAAATCTGAAGGAAAGCGATTTTTGTCTTGGCGAGAACGGCTTCTCCCAGTCTATTTATTGTCTGAGTTACTGAGCGTTAATAGTTTCTTCCCACCAACCAACCGCGATCGGGAAGCGACAGAAGTTTCTTCACTCAATGAAAGTATTGCTCCAATGTTAATTATCGCTATTAACTCGCAGCTTTTGGCTTTAGAAATTGCGATCGATTGCTTAGTAACCGATCCTGAAATTATTATCAAAAACTTTGATGCTACCCTTGCCCCCAGCACTTATTTTTTTGGTTGTACTACTCTGTCGGGAAACCGCCTGCTTCCAGTGATTGATGTTGCCGTACTAGTTTCTCAGCAAATCGAGCAATATAAAACTAATCTCGATGTTACAAGCTTATCTGACTCGCTCAGCGCTGCGATCGCCTACAAGATAGGAGCTTCTCAAGCTGCCCTCCTAGAAGAATCTTCTCAGTTGTCCACAATTCTGGTAGTAGAAGATTCGCTCACTTGGCGACAGTTTTTAGTTTTTACCTTACATAAAGCGGGCTATCGGGTATTACAAGCCCAAGACGGACAAGAAGGTTTCAAACAACTTCAGCAAAATCCTGCTGTTCGCTTGGTGATTTGCGACCTAGAAATGCCGAATTTGAATGGTTTTGGCTTTCTTATCTGCTGTCGGCAAGACCCACAGCTAGCCAAGATCCCCGCGATCGTCCTTAGTAATTACAGTAGCGAACAACATCGGCAACTTGCCATGCAATTAGGAGCGAATGCTTACTTTACTAAGCCCTACGACGAGCCAGAATTTTTAGCGGCGATCGCGTTTTTGCTCGAACAAACTAAAGTTAATTAGTCGTCCCTGAAAAACTCAATTAGCCCTTCAAAATCAACACTTTTAGCCTCTAAAACACCGGATAAAATTGCCAGAAACGACTCAAACCCTTGCTGGTCAAATGACTTTTGTTTCAAGCAACAATACCCATAATGTCTGAAAAAAGAGCGATCGCATATCGTGCAGAAAGAAATGATCGCCGGGGAACAACTGTAGCAAGAATTCTTCACTGGTTTGAGTCCTCCATTCAACTAAATCTTTATGGCTGACGATACTATCCTCAGAGCCGCTAAAGACGAAAATTGGACAATCGAGCGGTTTTTCGTGCTTATAGGCATAGGTTTCAAGCAGAGTAAAGTCCGCTCGCAGACTCAATGAAAAAATCTGCATCATTTCCTTATCTTGTCAATCGATTCGGGGATAGCATTGGTAACGGATGACACAGTTCTGCGATAAAAGCCGCTTCGGGTAATTGAGAGATGGGCGGTTTGATGAATGGGTTTTGGGGGGCAGGACAACTACAGATCAAATAAGC
>JAAUUT010000143.1 GCA_012031035.1 Candidatus Altimarinota bacterium
ATTTGTAGGCACGTTCAGTCATGCCTCACATTTTACCACACTTTTTGTAAACTTAGTTGGAGGCAGCGTTTCCTCTCACGGTAAGGCTTGCGCCTGTACCGTGAGTCTCCACGCTGAAATCAGATGAAGGAGGAATCAATGAAACACAACAAATTGATTGCAGGTTTAGTAGGCGCGATCGCGTTCGTCGGAATCGGAAGTGCTAGTTTTGCAGTAGCCCAAACATTTAACAACGCCAAACAATCTCTATTCTTAGCAAATAACGAAATGGAGTTCAAAATGAATGAACTGACCCCAGCCGAAGAAGCTCAACAGTGGGAAGAAATGAAGCAGAGATTTATCGATGCGGGGATTCAGCTTACACCTCAACAAGAAACCACCATTCGACAAGCACAGCGCCAACTCGCGAGTGATATGCAGCAACTCTTTAAAGACAATCCCCTAATTATCTCACAACTGATGCTGGCATCGTCTCTGCCCCCAGAGCAAGGCGAAGAGATGATGAAAACGACCGGACTCGATCGACGACTCGGTAATCCCTTGCTAAATTACCGCAACAGTATTCTGAATGCCTTGACTCCAGAGCAGCGACCTATCTGGGAAGAACAGATTTGGCAACGCCAAGGCGAGCAAACCCAATCTACAGAAAACCAGGGGCAAGTGATTGCGCCCGATCCAGTCGAACAAGCGCAGCAGTGGGACGCGACAAAACAGCGGTTTAGAGATGCTGGGATTCCCTTGACTCCTGAACAAGAAGTTCAAATGCAAGCTGCCGACACAAAACTCCAAGCCGAACTCATCCAAGAGTTTCAGTCAAATCCCAATAGAGCTTTTGCCCGATATGCTGCGTTCGCAATACTTCCGGCTTCAATTACCGAGCGATTTGCCAACTACTTAATGGGTCAAGCTTTGGTTACGTATCTGCAATCAATCGATCGAATTCTTACACCAGAACAACGACAAGTTTGGGAACAGGGATTTAGTAGTAGACCTCAGAACCAATCTTAAATTCGTTCAACCGACAAATACGGAATTGGCGATCGCACATTCATCAATGTGAATATGCGATCGCTCCAATCTTTTCTACATTGAAAATCGACATGATTTCACAAGGGGTTTTCTTACGATCGCCCGATCTGAGAAGATTGGGCATAATTATTGAAGCGCTAAGATCCTCAAGTGAATAACATGGATATTAATCAATTTGTTGCAAGTTCTTTTGGACAATGGCGATCGCAACGCAGTGCCCATCATCTGATTTTTAGTCATTTCGAGGCGGTACAATCGGTCATTGATATCGTCGCGCTTGCCCCTGACGACCCCTTAGTGCTGTCTCTTTGTCAAGACTATGACATCGACCCGCAAAAAATTAGTTCTCCGTTTCGGATGAGTTGGGAAGGACAATCGGATTGGAATGAAGATGAACCAGAAGAACTCAAAGGAACGACGGTTTTAGTGCCAGTTCCCAACCTGGAGTTTCCCAATCGGGGACAATTACTGCGCGATCGCGGCTATGCTGAAACGATGCCAGCCATTGGCAACTATCATTTTACAGAAGATGGTACTTTTGTTTTACTGACAAGTTACGATCGCGCCGCAGCCGAAGAAAAGATCTGGTTTGTCAATCCTAATTTGCGCTTTCGGGTATCGACGATCAAAACCAGCGATGGAACGGGCGTTGTTACTGCGTCGTTTTCGTCAGAAATTCGCTCTCTCAATCGGTGAAATCACTTAAATTTAGAATTAAAACTTTGTTGACACCAAGCGGCGATCGACGTTTTACAATCCGGATTTAACTGGTAACTGAAAATGATTTTTTCGACAAACACGAATAATTTAACGACTCTGGCTCGATGGATGGCAGGCGGTTTTAGTAATTACAAGCAATCTCAAGAAAATCCTCGGAATTACGCTCATATTCACATATTTTTTCGTCCTTTACCCTTTGATTTTTTCTCTGGAATAGGATTCTATTCCGAACAGGTTTATGACTACGATTTGTGGAGTCCTTATCGCCAAGGAGTTCATCGCTTAGTCGATAGGGGCGACGACATTTACATTGAAAATTACAGCCTTAAAGATTCCATTCGCTATGCTGGAGCAGCACGGGAATTGTCAATTCTCAAAACGATTGCTCCCGATTGCTTAGAGCGACGCTATCATTGCTCGATGGTATTTAAGCGCGAGGGCGATCGCTTTTTAGGGAGTGTAGAGCCAGGAAATCGTTGTTTAATTCATCGTCATGGTTCTCAGACTTATCTGGTTAGCGAGGTGGAAGTGACCGAAAACACTTGGGTCAGTCTCGACAAAGGCATAGACGTTAATACAAAAGAGCAAGTCTGGGGATCTGAGTACGGTTGTTTACAGTTTGAAAAATCTCAAAGTTTTGCTGATGAATTATCTATAACATAATTGTTTCAGGGCGATTAATACAAGTTATCGAGCAATTGTTAAGGATTATTGCTTTGTCTTTAATAAATGAGACTGGAGTCACCATCATTTTTTATCTTCAATACCGACTGGTCAAATCTTAAGACCTGTACCCTTTATTCATAAGGAGAATTCAATGCTTGACGCTTTTTCGAGAGCCGTAGTTTCGGCAGATGCTAGTACTGCTTGTGTTAATGACATAGGCGCGCTAAGAGCTTTCGTGGCTTCCGGTAACAGACGGCTGGATGCTGTTAACGCGATCGCTAGCAATGCAAGCTGCATGGTTTCTGATGCTGTAGCTGGAATGATCTGCGAAAACCAAGGTTTGATCCAGGCTGGCGGTAACTGCTATCCCAACCGTCGCATGGCTGCTTGCTTGCGCGATGCTGAAATTATCTTGCGCTATGTAACCTATGCTTTATTAGCTGGCGATGCGTCTGTCCTCGACGACCGTTGCTTGAACGGATTAAAAGAAACCTATGCTGCTTTAGGCGTACCTACCACCTCTACCGTCCGCGCCGTTCAAATCATGAAAGCACAAGCGGCTGCTCACATCCAAGACAATCCCAGTGAAAAGTTTGCTGGTGCTAAACTGCGTAAAATGGGATCTCCTGTGGTGGAAGATCGCTGCGCTAGCTTAGTAGCTGAAGCTGGTAGCTACTTCGATCGCGTTATTGCTGCTCTAAGCTAATAGCAAATTGCACTAGGGCTATTAGCACTGAACCTTTTAGCCACATCTATCAAAATCAATACTCGATCGACGTTAATCTGGAGATAAAAAATAATGAAATCAGTTGTTACTACAGTTGTTGCTGCTGCTGACGCATCGGGTCGTTTTCCTAGCACCTCCGATCTTGAATCCGTTCAAGGTAGCATTCAACGTGCGGCTGCTCGTTTAGAAGCGGCTGAGAAGCTTGCTAAAAATCTTGATGCGGTTGCGCAAGAAGCTTATGATGCTTGTATCAAAAAGTATTCTTACCTCAACAACGCAGGTGAAGCTAACTCCACCGATACCTACAAAGCTAAGTGTCTTCGCGATATCAAACACTATATGCGCTTGATCCAATACTGCTTAGTTGTTGGCGGTACTGGCCCTCTCGACGAATGGGGAATTGCTGGTGCTCGTGAAGTCTATCGTTCTTTGGGTCTGCCTACCGCTCCCTATGTCGAAGCACTATCGTTTGCTCGCAATCGCGGTTGCGCTCCTCGCGATATGTCTCCTCAAGCGTTAACTGAATATAATGCTCTCCTTGACTACGCAATCAACTCCCTCTCCTAAGAAAATGAGTCGATTTAACCGTTAATCATTGGTTAATTTTCTAAGAGGCTCGTTTGTCTATTATTTTGCCTAATTTAGGTTGAGTTTTAGACAATTGAGTCTCTTAGTTTTGGCTTTTATGAATAAACGTTTTTTTTAATATCTTTAATCTGACAGAAGAAGAGCGATCGCCATTTTAGATACGCCTCAAGAACAGATAGGAGAGGATGATTCTCGTTATATTGCTGCCTCCCATTTAATCAACTTTAGGAGCGATCGCGCGATCGATGCCTTAATGCGGGCAGTACAAAACAATCATCCAACCCTAGATAATCGCATCGTGCGCCGGAAATCTGTCGAGACATTGGGGAGACTGCAAGCAACACAAGCTTTGTCGGTCATTCGTACCTGTCTGGCAGATGAAGATTGTTATACGGTAGAAAATGCTGTTTGGGCGATTGGGGAAATTGGAACCCAAAATTCAGATATTGTCGAAGAAATTGCTCGATTGCTCGAAAAACCGGGGCAAATTTATCGAGTAATCATTCATACCCTAGCAAAACTAGAGTATAAGGGAGCTATAGAACGAATCCATCGGTTTGCGGAATCGGAAGACGAACCAACAGCTAGTGCCGCGATCGCGGCTATTTGTCGCTTGACGGGGAATTATACCCAAATGGACAAAGTAGTCGCTTTTCTACAACATCCTAGCCGGAATGCCCGTCGCGCTTGCATTCAAGACCTAATTGATGCTCGCTATTATCCAGCTATCCCTCAGATCGCTCGCTGTCCGGTTTCTGTCGTCTTTCGGCTTCGAGCCATTCGGATGTTAGCGGATATTGGAGTCAACAAGGGCGAGCTTTCCTTCGCCCAAATTCAGCCAAGCTTAGAGCAAACTTTGCGCGATCGCCCTGACGAGCTAGATTTGGTTCACGAGTACGATTTTCCCCCTAGCCTCGATTTTGCGATTCGCGAATTATACGAAACCGATTTTGGGCGCTGTTATCTGGGCAGTAAAGCTCTGATAGAGACTTACGCCGAACAAGCACCTACGGCTTTGCTCCAAACCTACAAAGAAGAAGCCCATATCGATTATGGCGCTCACTATCACGTTATGAAGCTGTTAGGCTGGCTCAAATATGCTCAAGCCTATAATTTACTGATAGAAGCACTGCATAATCCCCAACCCCAGTTCCAGAAATCTCGCTCCGCCGCCGCGATCGCGTTGGGCGAACTTGGCGACCGACGGGCGATACCCGATCTAAAGAAGA
The DNA here is from genome assembly GCA_012031035.1 of Candidatus Altimarinota bacterium. GTDB lineage: Bacteria > Cyanobacteriota > Cyanobacteriia > Cyanobacteriales > Microcystaceae > Hydrococcus. Next base: position 4,960 of record JAAUUT010000143.1, read on the forward strand.
GTCTAGAAACTTCCATCTGGGATCTTAAATATGCCGCTTTAATGGCACTAGAGCAACTCGGCGACAAAAGCGGTTGCGAAATCGTTGCTGAGGACGCAGACTGGTTAATCCGAGCAAAAGCAACTTGTCGATCTAAAATCCAAAATCCAAATGACAATAGATTCTCTTTTTGAACAACTCAAACATCCTAACCCCCATTTAAGAGAACGGGCGATGTGGGAAATCGCCGATGCCCGCGATGAAACCACTATCCCTCGTTTAATGGCTGTCCTGGGAGAAGAAGATGTCGTCTATCGACGGGCAGCAGTCAAGGCATTGGGCGTTATTGGGATAGATACTGTTGCTCCTCTGGTTGCATCGTTACTCGATAGCAACAATGTAACCGTTCGAGGCAGTGCAGCGAAGGCATTAGCTCAAATTGCTGTCAATTATCCAGATATTCCTTTTCCCGATGAAGGATTGCAAGGCTTAAAAACCGCCATGAACGATCCAAATCCAGTGGTTCATATTGCTTCAGTGATGGCATTAGGCGAGATTGGTTCGTTGGCGTTTGAGATTTTGGTTGAAACGCTCTCAACGACCGATAATCCTGCTTTGCAAGTGGCGATCGTTAATGCGATCGCGTCTGTGGGAGACGATCGAGGCGTAGCCATCCTAGCCTCCTTGACCGATGATGAATCAGTGGATTCCTATGTGCGCGAATCTGCGGTTAGCGCTTTATCTCGTCTGGATTTAGTAAGTAACTATCAAAGAAAGCAAAACTAACACTTATTCCCAATCATCAGTTTCTGATTGTTTCTCAAGTTGAGAAATGGCTAACTTGATAATCGTCCCAACTGCGGCTTCCGATTCTTTGGTCAAAGCGGCTTGTAGGGGTTCTAAAGACTCTCTCTCTCCTATTTTCATTAATGCCAAAGCTGCCGCTTTACGGCTTTCCCCATCGGGATGATGCAATAATTCAACCAAATTAGGAATCGCCGATTTATAACTTAGATTCCCCAAGGCCGATGCTGCTTCGCATCGCACGCTTTGGGCGCGATCGCTCAGCGCATTAATCAGGTATTGAAAGGCTTTTTCCTCTGGCTGTTCTTGGGCAACTTTTGCGATCGCTCCAACCACAGCACCGCGAACCTCCGCAGACTCGGAAGATATCTCCCGATACAACTGCTCTTTCGCCTCAGATCCAATAAACGCTAGCGCCCATGCCGCGTGTCCTTTGGTGCTTTCTGGGTTCTCTGGCGATGCTAAAATTTCCAGCAATACTGGAACTGATGCTTCTCCCATTCTGGCAAGCGCTCCCACTGATGAGCCTTTGACAACCGTATCCTCATCATTGAGCAGCGCGTGGATCAAAGTGGGAATAGCTGTTGCATCTGCAATCAGGGTTAGGGTTTTGGCTGCCGCTCGCCGTACCACCACATTTTCGTGGCGAGCTAATGCTTCTATCAAAAATGGGGTAGCTGGTTTGCCGATTTCTCCGAGCGTCTGGGCGCAACGCAAGCGCACCATTCCCCGCGAATCCCCCAAGCACTCCACCATTTTTTGCAGTAGATGGCTATCGTTGGGGTCAAATGTCTGTTGGGTTATTTGTTCGACGACGCGATCGAGGAGATCGTCGGTTTCTTTTTGAGCTAGCAAAATTGAATCGTCTCCAGATTGGAATTATTAAAGTTATTGATTAGCACTCAGATCGGCTTGCTGCTCTTGGAGTGCTTTAATTGTGGCATCAATTTTGGCAAGTTCTGGCTCCAGTTTTGCCATTACGGCTGATTTCATCAATTTAGCTCGTTTTGCAGTTTCTATTGTTTCATTGAGCAGTCTTTCTCGATATCGTTCAAACTCTTCGATAACCTCTGCTAATTCTTGAGCCGTTACTTGCTCCGTAGCTGCAAATTCTGAATCGGTCATAATCAGTTTCTTCCTAAATGTAAAGATTAATAAAAATGTTATTGACAAAATCTAGCTATATTCTTTGTTAAGTCGATAGCCCATACTGTGAACTGTCTCAATAAAATTTTCGGGAGCGCCCGACGCTTTGAGCTTTTGGCGCAAGCCTCTAATATGAACTTTTACCGTATCCTCTTCTGGAGGAGCCTCAAGCGACCAAATGTGTCCGATAATAGCTCGACGACTCAGAACGCGCCGACCATTTCGTAGCAGGTACTCTAAAAGGCTATACTCTTTGGGAGTCAGGTGTAACAGCTTATTGGCATAGCTTACTTCGTAGGTGCTGGGATCGAGAGCTAAACCTCCCCACTTCAAAATGGGTGGTAAGGAAATACTACCTCGACGCAGGAGAGCGCGAACGCGGGCAAATAATTCTCCTAGATCGACAGGTTTAACGATGTAATCGTCGGCTCCAGCATCTAGTCCAGCGATTTTATCGCCAATTGTATCACGGGCAGTGAGCATCAAGATCGGGATTTGATAGCCGTGAGAACGTAACTGCTGACAGAGACTAAGACCATCAAGCTCTGGTAGCATGACATCTAGCAATAATAGATCGTAGTCAAAAGCCTTGGTATAATCCAAAGCCGACTCTCCATCTATCGCGATGTCAACAGTATAAAGCTGATCGGTAAGGGCTTCTGCCAAAGTCTCAGCCAAGCGGATGTCATCTTCAATCAAAAGAATCCTCATTTCTAGAACTTGCTTTGACGAAGTCAACGCAGCGCTTTTCAATTTAGGAAGAGCGACCGTTGATTAATACATTTAAACTTACAAAAAAACGCGATCCGTTTAGAAGCTGTTGCAACAAAAGTTAAATAAACCTTTATTCTTAAGTTACTTCTAAAATATTTAATTTTGCTAAAAAATATTTACCAATGTAAATTATTGCTCGATTTACAAATCTTTCCGATTTCTTTACCGTTATCTCACCGTTTTTATTACGCAGATTCAAGTACATTGCGATCGCAAAGTATTGAGGAAAATTTTCAATGGCTTTTGGACCTGCATCTCAGCTTGGCGTTAGCTTATTTGAAGACACCCCACCCTTAGAACGGGTATCGGACTGCTCCCAAGAAGAATTAGAAAGTATCATTCGCGCCGTCTACCGTCAAGTTTTGGGCAATGCTTATGTGATGGAAAGCGAACGCGCTACCGTACCAGAATCCCAATTCAAGCGAGGAGAATTAAGCGTTCGTGAGTTTGTCAGAGCAGTTGCTAAATCGAATTTGTATCGCTCGCGCTTTTTCGATACCTGTCCTCGCTATCGATTTATCGAACTTAATTTCAAGCATTTTCTCGGTCGCACTCCCGATGGTTTAGAAGAAATGAGAGCGCATAGCACCATCTTAGATACCCAAGGATTCGAGGCAGAAATTGATTCCTATCTCGATAGCGATGAGTATCAAAATGCTTACGGAGAAAATATTGTTCCCTACTATCGAGGCTACAAGACCCAACCAGGCAAAACGATGGTTGGGTTTACGCACATGTTTGCACTGTTGCGAGGTGCTTCTAGCAGCGACCTCAAAGGAAGCCTGACAGGAAAAAGCCCAGTTCTCAATAAATACGTTATTCAAGACATTCCTATCCCGGTCGTTCCTCCGTCGGGCGGTTCGGTAGGAGATGGCTGGTCGTTCCAAGATACCTCGTCGGGAGCGTCTACTCGTTTGGGTGCAGGCGAAGACGGAAAAATGTATCGAATTGAAGTGACTGGTTACAAATCGGTTGGTCGCGTCAATCGAGTCTCAAAAATCCGTCGCAGCAATCAAGTCTATTATGTGCCTTTTGCTCGCCTTTCCCAAGAGTATCAACGAATTCATAAAGAAGGCGGCGTAATTGCCAGCATTACCCCTTGTTAATTGTCAATAACGCTTAAAAACCTGAATTTTAAAACTATACTCATTTAACCCAAGGAGAATTTCCATGAGCGTCGTATTAGATGCACCGATAGAACTTCGCTCCAATAGCAGCCCAGATGACATTGCTAACGTCATTCGTGCCGTTTACAAACAAGTCTTAGGCAATCCTCATGTCATGGAAAGCGAACGGCTAGTAACAGCAGAATCCCAATTGACTAATGGCGAAATAACCGTTAGAGAATTCGTTCGTGCTGTAGCCAAATCTAACTTTTATCGCAGTCGCTATTTTGAATCCTGCGCTCCCTATCGATTTGTAGAGCTAAACTTCAAGCATTTGTTAGGTCGCGCTCCTTTAGACCAAGCCGAACTATCCAACCATATTCGCCTTTGTATCGAGCAGGGGTACGAAGCAGAAATCGACTCTTATCTTGATAGTAATGAATACCAAGACAAATTTGGGGAAAACATCGTTCCTTACTATCAAGGCGCTAAAAGCCAAGTTGGGCAAAAGCAAGTTGGCTACAATCGTACTCTTTCTCTGTATCAGGGCTATGCCGGAGTTGATAGTGCTTTTCCCTCCTCTCGTTTAGTTTATAGCGTCGCTAGTAATAGTGCTAACAAGATTGCTTTACCCAGTAAAGGGGGTCGTCTGAGCGCTTACAAAGATGCAACAGAAAAGACCTTTAAGATTTTGGTTAAAGGGTTAAAATTCGACAGTCCTCGCCGGATGAGTACGACTGAATATCTGGTTTCTGGAGCCAACATGACTCCACAAATACAGCGTATTCATCGCGCTGGCGGAACCATTATCAGCATTACGGAAATTGCTTAAAACGCAGAGTTTTGAGTTGCCGAGGCTTGCATGACCTCGCAAGTCAAGTATTTCAGTTAGGAGTCTCCCGAATCTCCTACTTTTTCTAGAGCGAGTTTTTTATTCGCTCTATTTCCATCTATCCCCCTATAAAAGTCGAGTTAGAAGACCTGAAAATGATTCAGGAAAGTTGCTTTTTGTCTAGCCTTTTGAGCGAATTTCGTTCAATTTTCTGCTTGCCAAGCAATAAATAATCCCGCGCAAAAATTTTTGGCAATAATGTGAGGCAAATAGCGATGAAAGTTCGATTAACTTTCGCTAAGCTGAGGGAATGAGGTATGTTGCCCCCAGTAGCTCGTAAAAAAATGCAGACTTGGATCAGGAGTCGTCACCTGATTTGTGAGGGTCAATTTCTCATTTTTGAAACGTTAGAATACCCGGCTATCGAACGATTTGAACAATGTATTGCTAGTTTAGGAGGAAGCTTAATTTCTGTCGAATTGTCTAAACGAGTTTGGATAGGAAACCATCGACAAGTGATTCTCTATCAAGCAAAAGCCAGTTTGCATACGCCGCATCATGACCTGAAACAATATTGGTTCAAATATGGTGGTTGTTATACAAGATTTGACGAACGTCCTTAGTAATAATCTAGTTGACATTGGCTTTGCATTGGGGAGCTTCGCCCTCTCGATTGTTTATTACCTACTCCAGCGACAAATCGCTCAGCGTCGTCGAGCAGAGATTGAATTACAACAGAAGACTAAACGAGAGCGACTAGTCAACCAAATCGCTCAACATATCCGCCAATCTTTAAATTTGGAGGAAGTGTTGGCGACGACGGTAGCAGAAGTTAGAGAGTTTCTTGAGTGCGATCGCGTGTTGATCTATCGTATCTGGGAAGATGGTACTGGCACCGCCATTACAGAGACTGTTTTGCCTCCCTACTCAGCCATTTTGGGAGAAACCTTTTCAGAAGAAGTCTTTCCTGGGGAGTACCATCAAGCTTATATTCGGGGCAAGACCCGCGCCATTACCGATATTGACCAAGCCGATGTCGAGCCTTGTTTGGCAGAATTTGTCAAACAGTTTCGAGTCAAAGCAAAATTAGTAGTCCCAATTATTCAAGAAATCAGAAGTCAGGATTCAGGAGTTCGAGAGTCAATTTCTTCCTTGTCCTCCGTGTCTCCCTTGTCCTTCCCCTCCCCCCAAACGTCTCATACTCCTCACCTCTGGGGACTGTTAATTGCCCATCATTGTAGCGAACCTCGCCAGTGGCAGTATGACGAAATTGAGTTAATGAAGCAACTGGCGACCCAAGTTGCGATCGCGATTCAACAGTCAGAACTTTACGAGCAACTGCAACAACTCAACGCCCAACTCGAACGTCGAGTCCAGCAGCGCACCGAAGAACTCGCTTTGACCAACGATTCTTTGAGAGAAGAAATTGCCGAACGCCAACGGACAGAAGCCGCTCTGCGCCATACAAACCAAACCTTACAATCTCTTATTGCCGCCTCTCCTCGCGCCATTTTCACCCTCGACTTTCAAGAGCGAGTCAAAGTTTGGAATCCAGCAGCAGAAAGGATGTTTGGCTGGACTGAAGCCGAGGTTATCGACCGTCCGAATCCCGTAATCTCTCCAGAAAGCGTCAAGGAATACCAGACGATTAAACAAAGCGTTTTGCAAGGAATAACGCCTCCCAGTTTGGAAATACGACGACAGAAAAAAGATAGTTCTCCCATCGATATCGTTTTCTCGGCGGCTCCTCTAACCGACAGCGATAACAAAATTAGCGGCTTGGTAGCTGTTGTTGCCGACATTACCGAGCAAAAGCGGCAAGCCGAACAGGTCAGGTTGCTTCAGTCGGTCGTCGTTCATACTAACGATGCTATTCTGATTACCGAAGCCGAACCCATCGATGAGCCAGGGCCGCGCATTCTTTATGTTAACGAGGCATTTACCCGAATCGCTGGCTATACTCTCGAAGAAGTTTTAGGCAAAACGCCCCGCCTTCTTCACGGCCCCAAGACTAGTCGGGCAGAACTAGAAAAAGTACGCTTAGCGCTGTCTCGACGAGAACCCGTTACGGTTGAAGTCATTAACTACCGCAAAGATGGCTCAGAATTTTGGTCGGAATTTAGCGTCGTACCAGTAGCTGACAAAACGAATCGATACACTCATTGGATCTCGGTGCAGCGAGATATCACAGAACGCAAGCTCACAGAAGAAGCGTTGCGCCGAAGCGAAGAACGCTTTCGTTCGCTAATCGAAAATGCTTTAGATATTATTACAATTTTGGATGCCAACGGCATTATCTATTATGAAAGCCCGTCGATTGAGAAAGTTTTAGGCTACAGTCCAGCAGAATCAATCGGTCAAAACTTTTTTGACTATATTCACCCCGACGATCGCGCCAATGCTTGCTACAAGATTACTAACGCTATTTCAGCCCCAGAATTGGCTCGCCCCATCGAATTTCGATGCCGACATCAAGATGGCTCTTGGTACACCCTGGAAGCTATCAGTCAGAAATTTGTTGACGACGCGATCGAATCTAAAATTGTCGTCAATTCTCGCGATATTACCGAACGGAAAAGATTAGAGGAAGTTCGCTTGGCGCTGGAGCGAGAAAAGGAACTGAGCGTCCTCAAAACCCGTTTTTTTTCTATGGCATCTCACGAATTTCGCACGCCGCTTAGTACGGTTTTAGCCGCGGCTCAACTGTTGGAAAATTCCCTCTCGGATAGCTCAGAAAAAAGGCTGAGGAATCTGCGCCGGATTCAAGACTCTGTTAAAAATATGGTTCAGTTATTGGACGATATTTTAACCATTAATCGTGCTGAAACGGGAAAACTGGAATTTAATCCAAAACCACTCGCCCTGGAAAAGTTCTGCCGTCAATTTGTGGAAGAGATGCAACTGAGTGCGGGCAATCAACATACTCTGACCTTTGTTTGTCAGGGAGAATGTATTAATGTTCGTTTGGATGAGAAATTGCTGCGATCGATTCTAGCGAATTTGTTGTCTAATGCTATTAAGTATTCGCCTAGAGGCGGTCAAGTTCATTGCTTTCTCAAATTTGAGTCAGATTGCGTGAAGCTTCAGATCCGCGATCGCGGCGTTGGTATTTCTGCTGAGGATCGAAAACAACTTTTTGAGCCTTTTTATCGCGGAAAAAATGTTCGTCACATTTCTGGTACGGGATTGGGGCTAGTAGTGGTCAAAAAGTGCGTGGATTTGCATGGCGGTAGTATCGAGATCGCTAGTCATCTCGGTCAAGGGACAACTGCAACGATCGTACTACCATTGAGGCAAGAGTAGCTGTAAGTAGGCGATCGCATTGGCGAAATATAGATAAAAAATAGGTTTCTTGGAATTTGCCCAAGAAACCTACTCTTTTAGACAATCTATTGCTCGATTTATAGCAAATAAACTAGGGTAAACAGAACGATCCAGACAACATCAACGAAGTGCCAGTAAAGTTCTGCTGCTTCCACGCCAAAAAGACTTTCTTGAGAATAGTGGTCTTTTTGGAGCGATCGCCACAAAACCGCTAAAATGAGCAGTAATCCAAAGGTTACGTGAAGACCGTGAAATCCAGTCAAGACATAAAAAGCACTGGCAAATAAATTGGTTTTTAAGCCAAATTCGAGATGGAAGTATTCGTAAAGCTGTCCGACTAGGAATATCGCTCCCATGACGGCGGTAATCGCAAACCAAACCTGTAACCCCTTAACATCATTCTTTTTAATCGCATCTTGTCCCTTGTGCATGACAAAACTGCTAGAAATCAGAATGATGGTATTGATTCCGGGTAGAAGCAGTTCTAACTCCGGCGTACCTTCTGGCGGCCAGACGGGCATGATGGTGCGATAGATCAAAAATGCGGTAAACAAACCCAAAAGATGGCAC
>JAAUUT010000144.1 GCA_012031035.1 Candidatus Altimarinota bacterium
GTTCGAGGGCAAAAGTTCCCACGGCACACTGCGAACGCCAGTAACTCTGGGAACGCTGCGTAGCTTAAATGTTGCGTAGCGCACGAATCCCCATCTAGAATCGAAGATTTAGATGGGGTGCGTTCAAAAGCTTAGAGTTGATAACAAAAGTTCAGAAGAACAACTGAAGAAATTTTGTCAGGAATTAAAACGACAAAGTGGCGAACATTTAATTCCACTTGAGCAAATGCGACCAAGCGCACAACCTCGCCAAACTTTTACTCAATCGGCAATTCGGAAAAGAGCAGAGTCTCTTAGACGACACGGACAAAAAAATCCTGTTATTTTGGTTCCTATTTTAGGAGAAGATAACTTATTTGAGATTGAAGATGGCGAATTACGCTATCGAGGCGCACAACTATTAGTCAATGAAGGATTAGAAAAATGGAAGTATCTAAACTCAGTTATCGCCCCTCCGCCTCAAGATGCTTTGGAATTACACAAACGTTCTTTAATTCACCATCTCCATCAAGAAGGGTTAAATCCTCTCGATCGCATTGAAGCAATAGTTAAAGAAATCTTGACAGAGATAAGTTTTCAATTAACTGCTCAAGAGGTCAAAGATAGCAATGGAGATGAACAACAAGCTATTAGAATACAAATTCAACAAAGTATTCGGCGTTTAGACTATTTCTTTAAAAAAAATCAAGATTGGCGAGAAAAATTACTCTTCTGGCTAGAAAGTTCTCAAGAAACACAATTATTAGAAATACAACAATTATCATTACCAGAAGAAATAGATCGGCAAGTCTTACTTGTTTTATTGGAGTTACAGCAAAATGTTTGTTCGCTAGCAGCTAACGATTTACCAATGTTGCTTTTGCCTAATGATTTAAAAAAAGCTATTCGTACCAAAGAATTGCCTTGTCATCACGCTAAAGCGATCTCTAAATTATCTTCTAAGAGTTTAAAAATCTCAGAAGAAGAAAGTGAAAATTTACGTTTTCAAATAGTACAAAAAGTGCTTGCCGAGTCTCTTAGTCTGAGAGAGACTAAAGAAGCTGTAACTCGTATTATTTCTAAACAAGGAATTAATAATGAGAAAAACTTGCCAAAAAAAGAGTTGAATCAAATAAAAACAATTTTGGCAGATATCTCATTGCAAAATTTACAAAAACAAGAATTGAAATCTTTGAAAGAAACTCTAACAGCAAAACTTGTAGAGATAGAAGGTTTATTAACGACGGGGGAAACAAAGCCTCTCTCTTAACCGAGTGTATCGCTGTCGTTCATTTCTCTGTTTAACAGAGATCGCGATCGCCTTTTGCGATCCAATGACAATCGCTAGTTTCTTCGCCCTCGTCAGCCCCGTGTAAATCAGATTGCGAGAAAGCATGATGTAATGCTGCAAGTACAAAGGTAAGATGACGACCGGATACTCGCTACCCTGCGATTTATGGATGCTGATTGCATAGGCTAGACTAACTTCATTGAGATCTGCATAGTCATAAGCTACATCCCGTCCGTCAAAAGAGATTGTAACTTCCTGCTCGGTTGTATCGATCTCGCCGACTACGCCTAAATCTCCGTTAAAAACTTCCTTTTCGTAATCGTTTTTTAGCTGAATTACTCTGTCTCCCACCCGTAGCGTGTTTCCTCCTTTCGTTATTTCTGGCTTATCGGCATTGGGCGGATTGATTAGTTGTTGTAAGACTAGACTCAAGAACGATTATTAGCAACAACAAACGCCATAGCTACCCTACACGGAACTGAAATGCTTGCATTGATGATGGGGAAGCCCGACGCAATTATTACGCGCACCGAACAAGTCGAAACGGTTGTGACTGTCGATAACAGAGGTAAAGCAATCTCTTATTTCGATGGTGTAGGCATTACTTATCTTGCCAAACGGTATGGTTTCCATAAAAATACCAAGGCGTGTCGCTATTGGTTGGAGTCGATTGGCGTAAAAGATGAGCAATGGATAGTAGAACCCACAATAGTTAAAAGTCAGAAGCTATCAAGAGATTTATTGCCCTGGCTAGATCGTCAATATGCTGCCCGTACTGGGGTAAGACAACAACTGCTGGGTGAATAGCTAGAGAAAAATTTCAACCCAATTTACAAAAAAAGCTGGCATCCCTGTCGGTAACTTTTTGTTGCGCGTTTTTAAAAAGACTAAGCAATTCATAACAGGGATCTCCAGCCTCGCTATAGATGGAGTCAAACTAATGATAGCCACATCAAATTTTTCAACTACTTGGAAAGAAGTCAACAAATCAAATCTCTGCCCATTATGCCAAAAGCCTGACTGGTGCTATCTTTCAAAAAATGGAGAAGCTGTTGTTTGCGGTCGAACCGAGGCAGGAGAACAGCCCCAAGGATGGCGGTATGTCAAAGAGGCGGAAGATGGGCGTTCTATCTTTGCTGTTGAACAGGAACGACAACCTTTTTTTTCAAGTAGCATTCCTATCAAAACTAAGCAGAAAATCAAAAAGCCTAAAACCCCATCTCTGCCTTCAGAAAATATCGAATTAGCCTTCTTTCCAAAACCTCCAACCGATCAACCCAAAGCCAAGCTGAACCAAGTTCCTCTATGGCTGCAAGAGAAAGACGTTCCTGCTCATGCCACTGAGACTAAGTATTTTTACTCTGATAATCAATGGGTAAGCCGCTTTGAATGGACAGATCCCACTCATCTCGGCATTGAGCCGAGATCCATGTAATTTTCAGCAAGATGGTCTGGAAACCGTTGATTTATCTAGGCTTTAGTAATTCTATTCGTTTCAGTCATTCCAGAAATCTTTAAAGCGTAGGGGAGATAATTCTGTATAACGAACCGTGTGCTGAATATTTTTATGCCCCAAATAAGCTTGAATCGCTCTAGTGTCATGTCCTTTACTTGCCAAATAAAACCCACAGGCGTGACGCAGCATATGCGGATGCACACTCAAAGACAACCCAGCTTTTTCTCCGGCCCTTTCAATAATCCTTCTAGCTGTAGCTGCTGCCATAGCTGCGCCACGTTCGGAAACAAACAGATAGGTCGAATGAGGCTATTCCCTTTGTAATTGTCGCAAAGCTCTCAGTTCGGTACCGCGCAAAGGATGGGTCGAACTAACTCCATTTTTAAGTCGATTGATATAAATCGTGCCACAAGAAAAATCCACCTGCTCCCACCGCAGCGAGACTAACTCAGAAACTCGTATCTGGAGTTGGGTAAAGTGATACGGACGATGTTTTTGTTAGATTATATTTCTAACGTTAGGATGCGTTCCGAAATTACTGCCATTACCAATATTGTCGAAAAGTATCATGATTTCTTCTTGGATTGGGTCTTTTTTGGCAAGGATGGTACGATTACAGAAAATGACCCGATTGAGCAGGAGAAGCGATTTAAGTACCTCGATTTGGTAGCGAGTGCGGTGATTTTACAGAATACGGTAGATATGTCCTTGGCGATTCAGACTTTGATGGCACAAGGAGAGACGGTTAATTATCGAGCGGTTAAAGCGTTGAGTCCTTATGTGACAAGGCATCTCAAGCGATACGGGGATTATGTGGTTAATTTACACAATATCCCGCAGCCGATGGAAGCAGCAATTAATCTCCCTTTAGAAATCTTTGAAACCTAAATAGAGCAACGGTTTCTAGGTCATCTTGCCGAATTTTACATGGATCTCGGCTCAATGCCAACAATACCTATTTTGTCGTCGGACATTTTCACTACGTCATTTACGGTGCGGTTGTCTTTGGAATGTATGCAGCCATTTATCACTGGTTTCCCAAAATGACTGGAAAAATGTACTACGAAGGATTAGGCAAACTTCACTTCTGGTTAACTTTTCTCGGTACTACTTTAAACTTTCTCCCCATGCACCCAGTTGGGTTGATGGGAATGCCCAGACGGGTAGCTTCTTACGATCCCGAATTTGCTTTTTGGAATGTGTTGGCTAGTATTGGCGCATTTTTGTTGGGGATGTCTACCCTTCCATTTCTATTAAACATTATTAGTTCTTGGATTTCTGGTAAACCAGCCCCAGATAATCCCTGGCGGGCAATTGGTTTGGAATGGTTAGTTGCTTCACCGCCACCCGTAGAAAACTTTGAAGAGATTCCCGTAGTAGTAGCAGAACCTTATGGCTATGGTAAATCGGAACCGCTAGTCGCGATCGCGCCAGAACATAATTAAATAATAAATGAGTAAAATGCAAGAACAATCGGCTATCACCAGTACCAACAGCGCGATCGCATCCCAGGAATTACCGCCATCAAGTCGCGCGATCGCTACAGAACACGAACACGATGAAGCAGGCAATAGTATGTTTGGCTTCATTGTCTTTTTGCTTTCAGAAAGTATTATTTTCCTCAGTTTTTTGCCGGATACATTCTCTACAAAACCACCACTCCTAACTGGCTTCCTGCTGGAGTAGAAGGATTAGAAATCAAAGAACCTGCCATCAATACCGTCGTTTTAGTTTCCAGTAGTTTTGTCATTTATATTGCCGAAAGATTTTTACATAACAAAAGTCTTTGGGGATTTCGATTCTTTTGGTTGCTAACTATGGCGATGGGCAGTTACTTTCTTTACGGACAGGCGGTAGAATGGCGCAGCCTTGCGTTTGGGTTTACCTCTGGCGTATTCGGAGGAACTTTTTACTTACTAACTGGCTTTCACGGTTTGCACGTTTTCACTGGGATTCTTTTGCAAACGATTATGCTGATTCGTTCCTTTCTTCCTAATAATTATGAAGGCGGACAATTTGGGGTAGAAGCAACCTCTCTGTTTTGGCATTTTGTTGATGTTATTTGGATTATTTTGTTTATTTTGATTTATGTCTGGCAGTAAAGGGCGATCGACCTAATACCTAATGCAAATAACCAATGACTAATAACTAATAACTAACAAATTATGATTATCGACGATCGCTACTACGATGTAATTATTGTTGGCACAGGTGCAGGTGGAGGAACACTAACCCGTAAACTAGCACCCACTGGCAAGAAAATTTTAGTTTTAGAACGGGGAGAGTTCTTAGCTAAAGAAAGTTCTGAGTTGGTTGAAGTAGAAGTATTTAAAAAAAGAAGATTATCACGCACCCGAACAATGGTACGACAATGCAGGAGAACCGTTTCATCCACAAACTTGTTACTCGGTTGGTGGCAACACCAAGATATATAGTGGCGCATTATTACGAATGCGGGAGAGGGATTTTGAAGCAGTACGCCATCAAGACGGCATTTCTCCAGATTGGGGACTGAAATACCAAGATTTTGAACCCTATTACACAGAGGCAGAAAAACTCTATCGCGCTTGCGGTAAAGCAGGTGAAGATCTCACCGAACCATCTCGCAGTGAAGATTATCCTTTTTTACCTATCGAACACGAATCTAATATACAGAATATCGGCGATCGCTTGTCTAAATACGGTTTGCATCCCGCCTATCTTCCTATTGGACTGGGAGATCGAGGACGCACCGATTCGGAAGATACGGGAGTTACTCCAGCGATTAAAGCTAGTAATAACGTCACGCTGAAAACAGCGGCTAAAGTCGTCTGTTTGCACACCAATCCTTCCGGTGCAACAGTTAAAGCAGTAGAGGCAGAAATTGCCGGACAATCCTATTTGTTTATGGGAGATATTATCGTCCTTGCCTGTGGCGCGATTAATTCAGCAGCATTGTTATTGCGTTCTGCCAATGAAAAGCGTCCTCAAGGATTGGCAAACAGTTCCGATTTAGTGGGACGCAACCTGATGAAACACCTAATGACGGTAATTTTACAACAATCACCCCAACAAAACTCTGGATTGTTTCAAAGAACTCTTTACATCAATGATTTCTACTGGGGCGATCGCGATTATACTTACCCAATGGGTCACATTCAGAACTCAGGCGGGATTCTCCAAGATGTCATTTTTTCCGAGTCGCCGCCGATTTTATCCGTTGCAGCTAAGTTAATGCCAGGATTTGGTTTGAAGCAATTGGCAAAACGTTCACTGGGTTGGTGGTTGCAAACGGAAGATTTACCCAATCCCAAGAATCGGGTTACACTTAAGGGTTCTAAATTATATTTAGATTACACTCCCAATAACCTAGAAGCGCACGATCGCTTATTATATCGCTGGCAAGAAGTATTAAAAGCTACAGATAAACAATCTCGCGGGATTCATCCCTATGGCAGTGTACCTATTCAAGTAGTGGCGCATCAATGCGGCACTTGTCGCTTTGGCGAAGATCCTCAATCGTCCGTGTTAGATCTCAACTGTCGCACTCACGATCTCGATAATCTCTATGTAGTCGATAGCAGTTTCTTTCCTTCTAATGCTGCTGTGAGTCCTGTTTTGACGGTTATTGCTAATGCTTTAAGAGTAGGCGAACATTTACTTGAGCGATTGAAGTAGCTGAATTCTGAATAGCGTATTGGCGCGGTTGTCAAGAAAAACAAACGCGATCGCTTTTTCTTTACTCCTGGTTTGGGTTAGTTGTTCTTTTTCGGACATCGCAAGCTATAATAAAGCCTGGTTCATTTTTTGATAATGATTATCATTGTAGAAAAGACTAAAAATCTTCTAGCGATCGCCATTTAAAAATTGATGATTATTGCAGTTATCGGCACGCCAGGAAGTGGCAAAAGCAACTGGATTCGAGAACAAATTGCTAAAACCAAGAAAACTGTACGCTATTTTAGCCCGCAGACGGAATCTATCCCCATTGATGCCACTTTAATCGAGAGTGATTTTCCTAGCGTACAAGTTCTCTCAATCGGACAAGAACACGAGTTGTTCGCTACTTCTGCAACCGACTCAGTAACTTATATCGAACTGCCTTGGTATTTAGACTTATTAACAATAGAACCTCTTCTACAACAACTAAACTGTCATCGAGTCGCTGTCATGCCTCCCCAGACAAATAACACGGGATGGCACGCTTGGGCAGATGAGGTGATTCCTGGCAATGACCTTGAAAAAGAGCGAATCTTAGACATTTCGGCGAAAAATTCCCTCGATATTCATCGCGGAATCTTGACAGGAGGAGTTCTCGATTTTACCAGTCTAGAGGTCTTTTGGTCAGAACTAATTCAGGGGGCTTATGGAAACATCATTCGCGTCAAAGGAATTTTTGACGTTATAGACGGACAGTCTCTTTACGGGGAATTTGTCGAGAATCTGCCACCAAAAGAGTTTAAACCTTTAAATTTACCGCTTTGGGTAACAGGTAGATCGCAACGTTTTAGTGGTTTTGAAATTATCGGTCGTAACTTGGCGCAAGCAGAAATTTCCCAAACGGTTAAAGATTGCTGTCTTTCTGAATCAGCAATTGCGTACTACCAACGACAAATAGAAGAGGAGGAAGCGAGCGCATGAAAATTGCCGTGATGTCCTGCATCCATAGCAATTATGAAGCATTAAATGCTGTTTTACTCGATCTCGACCGACAAAAAGCCGAAAAAATCTATTGCCTCGGCGATTTAGTCGGATATGGCCCCTATCCTAACGCAGTAGTCGAACAAATTCGTTCTCTCGACATTCCCACCGTCCAAGGATGTTGGGATGAAGATATTGTCGAAGGATTAAACGCCTGCGAATGCAGTTATCCATCGCTGCTAGCGGAAAAAAGGGGGAAATTGGCGCATGAATGGACAAACAAAGAAGTCCACCCCGAAACTAGAGAATATCTAGCACAACTCCCTCACACTCTCAAAGAAGGCAATCTCTGTTTCGTACATGGCAGTCCCCACAGCAATCACGAGTATCTCTTGCCAGAACTCAATGCGTTTCTAGCATTAGAAAGAGTATTAGCGGTTGATGCAGAGGTTCTTTTTTGCGGTCACACCCATATTCCTTACGTCCGTACTCTAAATGCAGGTCAGCTACAAGTCAAAGTGCATCAACCAAACGTGCAAGAGCAATCTTTCACTTTTACTGCACCCATTAAACGGATTATTAATGTAGGTTCAGTCGGGGAACCGCGTCACGGTCGTCCTAATGCCACTTATGTCATCTACGACACCGATACGCAAGAAGTCATGCTGCGGGAAGTTGAGTACGACTATCAAAAAACTTGTGCGGCAATTATCGATAAGGGTTTACCGCCGATTTTTGCTTGGCGTTTGGCAAGAGGTTTGGAGTTTGCAGAAAAAGCAGATGACCCTACTCATGTTTGTGCGAGATAAATTTTGAGACTATTTATTATTTCAATAAAACTATGAAAGATCTTTCCTTAATTCATCGTCCGCGTCGCCTGCGTCGCACTGAAGCTATCCGTCGTATGGTACGGGAAAACCAACTCACGGTTAACGACCTCATCTATCCCGTCTTTGTCATGGAAGGAGAAAACACCAAACAAGAAATTCCCTCCATGCCAGACTGTTACCGTTATTCTCTCGATTTACTGCTCAAAGAAGTAGCCGATGCTTATAATTTAGGCATCAATGCGATCGCGCTTTTTCCCCTCATTGCAGAAGATAAGAAAGATAATGCAGGTACGGAAAGCTATAATCCCGATGGGTTGGTACAGCAAACCGTAAAAGTCATTAAGCAAGAAGTTCCCAATCTCGTCGTCATGACCGATGTTGCCCTCGATCCTTTCTCATCCTACGGTCATGATGGCATCGTCCGAGACGGGAAAATTCTTAACGATGAAACAGTGGAAGTGTTAGTGAAAATGGCACTCTCCCAAGCAGAAGCAGGAGCCGATTTGGTTGCGCCTTCCGATATGATGGATGGTAGAGTAGGAGCCATTCGTAAAGCTTTAGACGCAGAAGGATTTATTAATGTCGGGATTTTGGCGTACTCTGCCAAATACGCTTCTGGTTATTATGGCCCATTTCGGGATGCCTTAGAGTCTGCCCCAAAATTTGGCGATAAAAAAACCTATCAAATGGATCTCGCCAATGCTAGAGAAGCGATTAAAGAAGTGGCACTCGATATTGCCGAAGGTGCAGACATCGTGATGGTGAAACCAGCTTTAGCTTATCTAGATATCATTCGCCGCCTGCGAGACTATACTAATCTGCCTGTAGCTGCCTACAACGTCAGTGGCGAGTATGCGATGATTAAAGCCGCTGCTCAATACGGCTGGATAGATGAGAAAAAAGTCATTTTAGAAACGCTTACCAGCATGAAACGAGCAGGAGCCGATTTAATATTGACTTATTTTGCCAAAGAAGTGGCATTGATGTTGCGTTGAATATTTGCGTGCGGTCAGCAGTTATTTTTAAATTGAAGCAAGTGATGACAATCCGACAGCCAATAATCCTGGGATCTCCTATGCGACTACCCTGACCGCGCCAACCATTTCCGTTCCCGAACCCTCTTTTTTGCTAGTTTTTGGCGTAATTGGTCTAACGACTTTGGCACTGAAACGCGATCGGAGTTAGTGTCTTTTGTGACGGGAAGTTGCACCCAGAAGTTCGCATCTCGCTATTCATTCCGAATAAGTTTGACAAGCTGTCTTTTGACAAGTGTCACTCTAGCGCTTTAGCTATAAAGGGTTTTGATGTGACATTTGGCAGTAAAGACAACACCAATGAAAATGCTTAAGCTTGCTACTGGGACAATCGTTCTCTTCGGGACAGTTTTATGTTCGCCATCCTGGTTATTGACTTCCGCTTACGCTCAACAGACACCCGTTAACGAAACGTCTTTAGCCGCTTCCCAAGTTACGGAACAAACGATTATCGTCCACCTCAATCATGGTACGGACGATCTTCACGCAGCCTTTATGGCGCTAAAAGTGGCTCACGGTTTACAGAAAAAAGGAGCGCAGGTGATGTTACTGTTGACGATGGAAGGGGTTAGAATTGCTGATGCTCGACAGCCTCAAAACCTGAGTTGGGGAGATTCTCCGATGACCCTGGCGGAAATTTACGATGAATTTGTCAAAGCTGGTGGCAAAGTCATGATTTGTCCGCTTTGTGCCCAAGCAATTGGCTTAGACGAGAAGTCACTGCGTCCGGGGGCGCAATTTGCTTCCGCTCCTAACGATATTCCCAGTTTGATTTTGATGGCTGATAAAATCCTCGATTTTTAAGGAGCGAAGCAATAGCAAAGGAAATTAAGCGCGATCGCGCTTATGTAGAGCGGAGATAAGTCATTTCTACGATGACAGCGCGATACTTGCTTTGGTAAGCGCCCGAACAATGCGATCGCTTGCCATTCTGCCACCGCCAAGATTTCTGGCAACTGGCCCCACTTGCAAAGCTGCTAAAGCACCCATGAGAAAAAATTCACTCCCTGGCAAACGTAAAGATTCGTCGAGGACGGGTAAACCGTCGATCGTTTCTGTTGGATAAGCAGCTAAAACATCTTTGAGAAGCGGGTTTTGCTGACAATTAAACTTAGTTCCCGTAGCTAACCAAATTCTGTCACACTCATAAACATCGCCATTGGCACATTTTACCAACCAGTGCGAGTCTTGCCAGTTTGCCGCAACTACTTCGCAGCATTCCTTGAGAGTAATTTTTCCTTCCCGCGATAAACGTCTCAACTGTAGCATCATTGCTGGAGTCATCGATCCGCCGTTGCGTGCTGCTTGAATGAAGTCCCATCGCTTGTACCAGCTAGATTCTGCGGCAAATCCCTTAAGATATTTCGGCCCTAACCAACCGGGGTCGGCATCGAATAGCTTTTCTTGCCAGGTTCTGCGTGCCATTAAAAGAACGTTAGCATTTTGCGCGATCGCACCTATAGCTAAATGACCGCTAGTCAAACCACCGCCGATAATTAAAATCTTTTCTCCTGCTAAACGCAACGATCGCAGATCGATTTGAGAAGAATGGCACAATCTCTCTGGAGGATAAGGAGAAGTAATTCGATCGACCCACTCAGGAAATTGAGGAATTCCTTCTCCCGTTGCTAAAACGACTCGACGCGCAATTATCGATTCTCCTCCCGCTAAAATTAATTGAAACCGATGTTTCTGAGGCAGAATATCCACTACTTTCTCTGGATAGATACAATTTTCCAACTGCCATCGGCGAATCAATTCCGTACAAAAATCCTCAAATAACCGCGTCCCTGGTAAATCGTAGGGGGGAAACAGTTCGTGAGGGCGATGTTCGGCAAATGCTCTTAAAGCATGGGGATTGGGGTCGGGATGGTGAACCGCAGCGATCGCAAGTGAAGAATTTCTTGTGCGGAAAACTGGTGTCGCCATTGACTCAACCAAGTACCACTGGGGTCAAACACCAAAAATCGATGCCGAAATTTAGTTCGTTTTTGCAGTAGATGAGTTACCAAAGTTAGTGCTTGCGACCCCGCACCGACAATTGCTAGATCGATGTAGGTAGGTAAAGATATCTCTTTCATAGAAATTTTTATTTGCTTTTCTTCTTCCCCTGACTTACCAATCCCAAAACCCCCAGCAAACCAAAACCTAGAAAGGTAGAAGATTCTGGAACCGATCGCACTTGAAAATCCACAATAAAAGTGCCGGATGTCGCTAAAGGCGTGCGATTATTAGCCGTATTAACATCTACTAATCTGAATTCAGCAGAATATTGACCTAGAGGTGCAGATTTAGAGGTGTAGAAGGTTGGCTCAAAAAGAAAAATTATCTCCTCGACCAATGACGTAGCGATCGCCTACAGAGTTAAATAAATCTACTCCCATCGAGTCAGCAATCCCCAATCCAGGGGTAATTGAAACCAGTTCTAGAGCAATTTCTGCTTCACCTAACGATCTTTGCCAATCTCCCTCAGAACTGTTATACAAATACTCGGCAGGTAGCTCGTTAGGATAGTTAAGGAGAGACTGTACGGGTGAGATCGTCCAGTTGGTATATTCTTCATCAGTTTTTTGGCTAATTAATTGGTTAGCAAATACTCCTGTCCCTGGTAAAAGCTTAATCGGAGATAATCCCGTCCAATATTCGGGAATGCGATTATTGGTATCCGTTGGAATGACAGTAGGGTTATCTAGCGAACCTGTATAACTATAAGTGCCGATCCCGTGAAAGTGGTTATTCGTTGGATCTTCTTCCAGATGAGGAAAGAGAAAGGTCAAGCGATTATAGTTGGGATTAGCTAAACCTGTATAAGTGCCATAAGTTACGAACTCTCGACCATCTAACCCAATATAGTAACGTTCGTAATCTGGTCTTACTGATGTCGTCTCGGCAAAGGTTGGTTGAACGGGTGCAAGGACAGTCAAGAGAGTTAAAGAAAGTCCAAATCCTAGCTTAGAGATGGGATTAACCATGAATCTTGTTTGGCGAGAATGATAACAACTTTCCATTTTATAATAAAATGATAATCATTATCAAAAAAAGAGCAGCGAAACGATCGTTTAAATGTGGGCAATTTTAAGTGGAATAGAAGGAAATTTAGCAGCCTATGAAGCCGTACTAGCCGATATTAAACGCCAGAGAGTGCCAGTAGAAGAATTGTATATTCTCGGCGATCTGGTAAGTGCTAGACCGGAAAGCGAACAAGTGGTTCGGCGCATTCGCTATCCTCGTTCGGGGGAATTGCAACCCCAAGTTTGTCTCGGTTGGTGGGAAGAACAGTGTTTTAACTTACATGGGTTGGGAACGACTGCTGAGGCGACAGAGTTGTTGAATCGTTACGGTGGCGATGCGGTTCAATTGCTTTGGCAATCGGTGTCTCGCGAGACGGTTCAATGGTTGCGAGGTCTAGATTTCGGTTTTTTTGAACTCGATTGCTTGTTAATTCATGGCAGCAGCATTAGCGTTAGCGACGAACTCACTCCCCAAACTCCGCCTTGGCAAGTATTAGATCGACTTCAGCGTTTTGGCGCAAATAATCTATTTTGCGGTCGTTCCGGTCTAGTTTTTGAATATCATCTCCAAGAAGGTTCGGTTGCGACATCGGTAACAACTTTGGATGCCAAGCAACCTATCGTGAGGGTTACAATGCCACAAAGACGAGTTATTGGGGTAGGAAATGTTGGCAGGGAACCTGGAAAAGCGACTTATACTCTCTACAATCCCAATACCGATAAAGTAGAGTTTAAAACTGTTTTTTACGGTCAAAAAAAGGGATTTAGTTCAACTCGAATTTAGAACCGTCTCTCAACTAGAATGATTATAATTCTCAAAAAAAGTTGAGTTGTAGAATTATGGTCTTGGCAGAAACTACCAATACAGTTCCCGTCACCGTCTTAACGGGTTATCTCGGTGCAGGCAAAACTACACTCCTCAATCGCATCCTCACCTACGAACACGGAAAAAAAGTTGCTGTCATCGTCAACGAGTTTGGAGAAGTAGGAATCGACAACCAACTCATCATTGATGCCGATGAAGAAATCTTTGAAATGAATAACGGTTGTATTTGCTGTACCGTCAGAGGCGACTTAATCCGCATCATCGGTAATTTAATGAAACGGCGCAACAAATTCGACCATTTAGTTATCGAAA